>NZ_JBNGOX010000009.1:0-136689 GCF_050589785.1 Carboxylicivirga caseinilyticus
ATTTCTTAGCGTTTAGCATGTCGTTCGTTTTTAGTTTTCCGAAAAATAAAAACTGACATGGGGATATTTTAGGCGGAGTTTACCGGATGCTTACATTTTATCCATCGTTATGCGAATATAGATTAAACGGATAACAACAAGGCTTCATATTTCAATACTCGTGCTTCGTAAAAGCGCAACTGATTTTGTAACTCTTTAATTCTTGCGCAGATATCCTCAATTTGGTTCTGAAAGGCTGTTGTAAGAAGTTGCTTATTGGCAATTTCTAAGTCATGTTTTTGAATGGCATCCTTAATTCGATTTCGGTAATCATCAATCTCTACTCGTAACGTTGGATTAAACTTATTCGCCAAGTCAAGCTCAGATTTTAAACGATTATAAGCAAACTCGTTTCCCTTCTTCTTTTCTGTTAAATATGCGCTATTAAGATAATTGTTATAAAGAACTAAGTCCGATAAGCTCATAAGTTTCATCAATTTGGCTTTGTCACCACTTTCAATTGATAAAACTTCTTCTTCAATAACTAATATTTGCGCAGAAAGCTTACTTTTATCGACTTCCAACTGTTCTATTTGGGCATTAATAGCTTCCAGCTTAGTTTCGCACTCATTGCATTTTGAAATAAGATACTGTGTATCTAATACTCCTTCAATAATAACATCATTTTCTTGTTGTTGCGCAATATTATCTATTTGGTGTAAATCCATATTGCCGTTTTTGCGCTGTTTCTTCTTGTAATTATATGCAGCACGGCACTTATCGGAACAGCATACTGCATCGGAACGTTTAGGAGTGAATGATTCTCCACAATTAAGGCATGTTTTGTTATTCATGTTTAAATATTTAATCGGTTATTACTAAATCAAATTTTTCGATTAGAAGAGAAAGGTTGGGATTTTTAGCAGTTAACGCATTTAATCGTTTTTGCTCTTCTGATATTGGCTCTGTTTCTTCTTGCCACTTGTAACGAACAAGAAAATCAGCAAGGTCTAGCCCTTTTGTAATTTCTTCTTCACTGGCATGTTTTTGCAGTAAGTCAGATACTAAAAACTTTACGTTAATAGATTTCTCAATTTCAGCAGCTTTGATAGTCCAATCTTCAACTGCATTTAAGTCTGGGTAAAGAACAACGGTTTTACCTTTGAGCACTTTACACCTTTCTGCGCTAAAGTTTTGCATTCCACCGGTAGCTAACCATGTGAATTTAGGTAGGTAGGCACTTGCTATGATAGCGGTCTTTTCACTCTCAACAAGTGCAATGGGCTTGTTTTCTTTTAATAGATGCTCTCCAAACAGACACATCTTATAATTGAAGTCTTTAAGATTAAGCTCGGTATGAACCACCGAGAAATAGTTTTTGGGTTTTTTAGTGCGTTTGCCTGTTGTAGCATTATAAAGCATTATCTTACCAGACCTTGCTCTTCCATTAATGTCGGTTTGCCAAAATACAGTTGCACCATTCCATTTTTTAGATGTTCCAACAAAATATCTGCTGACTAATTCAAGGACTTTTTTGTTTCCAAAAATGCTATTAAGAAAAGTCACAAAGTTATTATCGTCATATCGCTGCAAAGACGCCTTAACTGTTTCTGAGGGAATGAATGATATTCTTTCTTCAATCTTTCTAGCTGGGGGGTTGTAGTTAATGTATTTAAGGTCAGAACTAGTTCTTTTGCTCTTGTATGTATGGAGTTGAATTACTTTTCCGCAATGTTGACACGTGCCTAATCCAGTTTTCCAGTCAAGCATCATGCACTTTTCCTTGCTTTTTTTACGATGTTCAGAGCATATAGGACAAGTGCTATACCGCCTACCTTCAGGAAGATTATATTGATTATATTTCTCTATTTCAAAGTTCATAACTGAGAGATGTGGTGTAACAACCTGTAACAAGTATAACACTGTTACATCTGTTACACTTGTTACAGATTGTGCCTTTTTAATACTCTTCCAACTTGCATTGCATTAGTGCCAAGTTGCTCAGCAATTTTTCGATTGCTTAATCCTGAGTTTTCCTTTTTTAGTTGAAGTATGTTTTGTTCCAGCTCTGCTCTTTCTGACTTATCAATCTGTTTAAGGTGCTCTATTTCAGAGCTAAAATCAACAAAATGGAACTCCAAAAAGTTAGTTTGCTTATTAATCTCACAGATTATAATGTTTTCTGCATCATATACTTGTTCAGAGTTACGCTGTTTAATTTGCTTGATATAGCGCAAACTTTTGTCTTTATGACTTAAACCGATGGCGAAACTGCTATCTGTAAAATTTGATAGCATTTTACTTCCTTGGATATCATTAACAGTAATTGGTTTCGATGAATCTCTTTTAGGTGTATGCGCTAACACTAAGATAGAGAGCGCGTATTTTTTCTTAAGAGCCTTTAAGTGTTTCATAAGTGGTAAGGCATCCTTGGCTTTTTCATTGTCATTGCCCAAAAAAGTAATATTGTCAATGATTAAAATACGTGCCCCCGTTTTTAATATGGCTTTCTCCAGTGATTCGTTTAAAAAGTTCTCAAACGATACATTATCCGGTAATTCCGCATCTGTATTTATTTCAACTCTCTGGAAGCGTTCGTTAAAACGATAGTGGTTTGTATAGTTATCCGAATACCTTACTTCAAACTGCTTGTCTGATAGTTCAAAATCAAAGTATAAGACCTTTTGTTGTAAAGCTTCCAGTTTAAAGCCTCTTATTGGTATGCCTTTTGAAATACTATTGGCAATTTGAACTGCTAAAATGCTTTTCCCTAAGTTAGTGTCGGCAAACAATATGCATAATTCACTTTCGTGCCAAAATTCAGAAAAAAGCATTTTAGGTATTGGTCTATTCTTAGCTTCGTCAATCCACTTATTGGCAGATTTTACAATGAATAGCCCCTGAACTGCTTCTGCATCCTCCACTAGCAGTGATTGTTTTAATGCATCTTGCTTTATAGCATCAAGGGATATTGAGTTTTTATCTTCCATCCGAAGCACCTCCCTTTCTGATGTTCAAATAGTCCAGTGCGCTGTCTGCCAACTCATCATTTGTCTTAACCCTGCCTGAGTGGATATATTCAAGAAGTGCTTCTCTTGAGAAATATAGGCGTTTACCTTTCTTCATATGTGGCAATTCGCCCCGGCTAACTTTTGAGTAAACAGTCGGTTTTTCTAAGTGTAGTACTTCGCAAGCTTCGTCAATATTTAGAAGCTTGTCTTGAGGTTCCCTCTTTTCAGTGCTTAGTAATGGAACTACTTGATTGGCAAGATGGTTAGCTACTTGGTTGGCAATAGCTTTAGCAATGTTGTCGATAAAAACATTGGTAGCTTGATTAACGGTTTCGTTTGTTTCTTTTTGTTGTAACGTGGAATTATCCATAAGTCTGTTTTTAAAATTTGAAACAAACTTATGGTTGGTTTGCACTGTGTATTGTGCTGTGTAAATACATGGATTTTTACATGCATTTAATGAAGCAGTTAAGTTTTTAGGATTTAATGTATCCTATTAAATCCTTGTCTTCTGTCAATCCAATTAGTTTTTCTTTATAATCAGAACCAAATGAATTATTAATTACTTTTTCACTTACACCATAAAACTCCTTAAATGCCCTATAGAAACCTTGTCCATTTTTAACTGGGTAGTTGTCTTCTGCGAATTGCTTTATGAGTTTATAATCAAACTGGTCATTCTCATTTAAAGGAAAAGCTATCTCAAAACCTGCATTGATTTTAAAAATGTGTAATAATGCGTACCATTTTGCAGGTACTTTTTTTTCCACAGGAGAATCGTCGTTTTGTTTAAAAAACGGAGCAATCTTATCAATAAATATTTCTTCTTTCTCAAACCATTCTAACAAATAATCGACGTATTCAGGTTTTTGATATCTGGTTCTGCTCACCTGCGCTCTTATCTCAGTTTTTCGGTTGTTAAGTATAATCTCCAACTTGTGCTTTTGAATGTCATCAATTTTACCATCGTCGTATAATGATAAGGTATTAATACTTCCAAGGATTGACATTGTTAGCTGTGACAAATACCTAAAAAAGGTTTTGGGAGAATAAAAATTGATATGAACCTCGTTCAAATCTTTGTAATATAATGCTTCGTTGTTTTTTATGATAGGAAGTTCGTTTTTATACTTTTCCTTTAAGTGTTTAAACATGTCTAGTTCGAAAGGAAAAATTTCAACCCATCCCTGATATATTTCGTTCAATTCGTTTATGATTTTATCAATCGCTATTATTTTTCTTTCCGTATCAGTCATTAAAATCCATCATTTTATTAGCTATATCTCTTTTCTGGTCATCGGCAAAACCAGCAAAATATGCTTTTGTCGTTTTAATATCAGTATGCCCAAGTGATTCTTGCGCAAGCTCCATTCCAGCTCCTTTCCTAATTAGGTTTGTTGCAAAGGAGTGTCTGGCAATTTTACTATTAATTTTAATATCTAATTCAAGACTTTGCGCATATTTTTTCATATGCTGACTAATAAAACGGTTGAAATTATTAACCGCTCTGTCCGTTTCCGCTTGACTAAAGCCTTGGGATAATATTGGAAATAAGTATGTTTCGTTGTTAATTTTCTTATTACCATACTTTTTAATGACCTCTTTTGTGAAAGGATTAAGGTAAATTATAATTGGTTTGTGTTCTACATCAGTGTCTTTGATTTTATTTCGGTAATAATAAAATGTATCATCGTCAATAAAATCCTTGTATTTAACATTCGCAATATCTTTAACATTCATACCATTACAAGCATAGGAGAAAAACCAGAACGCTTTAGCCTTTTCTTGCTCTTCTGTTTTTGGCTCTCCCTTCATTAATACTTTTAGTTCCTCTTCAGAAAGTGCTGTTTTGACTTTCTTCGAGGTTGGTATTTGATACTTTCCTTTCCCAAAAGGATAAATCTCCTGTTTTATAACTCCATCTGCAATCGCACTGTTGAAAATAGCTTTTAGATTTCGCAAATACATACCAATTGATGTTCGACTTCGCCCTAACGATTCCATATGGAATTGATAGTCTTTTAACCATTGTACTGTTATAGTTTTAAAGTACAATTCATCATTACTTGAAAATTGAATAAGTGATTTTAAACTGTATTCATAACTCGTTGCAGTAGTTAATTTATTGTTGTGCTTATAATTATCAATTGCTGCATTGTAGTATTCGTTAACAGTGCGTTTAACCTGAACCTTATTGGGCGCTATAAGTAGTTCAAAGTCCTCAAAAGTAAATTCATCTAAAGAATCCGCTTTTTCATATGTAGTTGTTTCCAGTCCCTTCAATAGTATTTTATAGTCCTTCCATTTTCCTCTCGGTTTTTCCACAGACCATATCAGGTCGAATTCATCCTCTGTGAATTCAAACTTAGTTGGATATAACTTTTGCCTCCGGGGATGAGCAGTAAATACTCTTAATTTAACCGGATATTTTCCATTCTTCTTAGCTCTACGAGTGTCCAGATAAATGGATATTTGGTAGTCTCTATTGATATTCGCCATGTCAAAATTTGCATATTATTTGCATACTAAACTACAAAAAAACAATAAATTTCACAAATTTACACAAAGTACCATAATTATATATTACTGTCTTTCTGTATTTTACAAATTTTTGCAAATCATCACAAATGTAAATTATTTGACTGGCAGTCAAAAGGTCATCGGTTCGATTCCGATATTCTCCACATTGAAAATCAAGGCGTTTGCAGGCTTCCACTGTGGGCGCTTTTTTTTGTATTTGCATAGAAGAATTATAACTTTTTAGTTTCCCTTCAGATTCGAATTCAATATATTTTGAACTAAAATATTCTTCAGATAATTTATTTACGATATAACGAACTACATATCCTCCATTGATAAGGCTTTGTATTCTATAGCATATCCTTTAAAAGATTTTTTTATATTCTGTGCTTTTTCTTGTAATTCTATTATACTTATATTTTCCTTGTTTCTTTTGACTTCTGCAAAAATCACCGTTTTTTCAAAATCATTTACTGCAACAATATCAATCTCATTCAAATCTCGCTTTTCCCAATAGGTACCAATTGTTGAGAATTTTTTTTGTTCTTTGAAATCTTCAATAAAGTATTTCTCGAGTAATCTGCCACTATACATTTTATAATCTCTTTCTACAATATCTCGAACATAATCAAAGTTCCCGATTTCTACCGCACTCTGATATTTGTATACAAAACGAAACCAGAAATTCAGAAAGTTGTCTTCTATAGTATATTTCATATTCCTACCTCCCGGTTTGGCTAATATGGGTTGAACTTTACGTATAATGTTGAAGTCCTTTTCCAATCTCTCAAGATACCCACCAACTGATGTTTCCAATATTGATTCTATCTCAGGTCTGGAAGTCTTTGACGATGCAATTAATGATAATATTGAAAAGTAGGTTGCATAGTCTTTTCCAAATTCTTCTATCAGTATGTTTCGTCCTTCATCAATAAATAATGAATTTTCTCGATAAATCTCACTCAATATTGCATCAAGAGTATATGCATTTTTGTTGACTAAGAGCTCAACATATTTCGCAACTCCACCTGTGACAGTGTAAAATGCCAATAAATCTTCCTTTTTATAATCAGGATTATTATCTGCCATTATTTTCTTTATAGTCGTTGGGGAAAAAGCCTTTATTAATATTCGATCTGTAGCTCTTGCAAATAATGGTTCTTTAGAATTTTCGAATATTTTATTCATTAATGAATATATTGAACCACATAAAATCAGGTTAATTCTACTTTCATTTTTATATGTGTCCCAAATATTTTGCATATCACTGTACACAGAAGGATTAACTGTGTAAAATTCCTGAAACTCATCAATGATCAATGTAAAATTCCGTTCCAATGATAACTCCATAAGATATTGAAACAATTCTTTAAAGTTGGATATAGAGCCGAATATTTTGATTCCAAGTCTCTGTATTACTTGCTCTACAAATTCTTCACATAATAACACTTCATTTTTACGAGCAACGAAAAAATAAATCGAGGAGTTATTCAATTCATTGGACTTCTTTATCAAGCTTGTTTTTCCGATCCTCCGTCTACCAACCAAAACAGTCATTTTTGCATGATCTTTTGATTGTTCTCTAATTGAATCAAGTAATGCCAATTCACTTTCCCGATTATAAAATTTCATAGTGATTACTTTAAATTAAATAACTTCAGACTCAACTCACAGTATGTATTATCTATCGCAATTCAATACTTTTTCGCAACAATCAATACTGTATTGTTCATTACTGTAATGCACATTGCAATAAATGCAAAAATACAATAAATTGCTTAATTCACTATCCAATGATATAAAAATCACCTCCTAAAAGAATTGCTTTTGGGTATTTAGTTATTAATGTTTTTAATTCTGTTTTGATAAATTTCAAATTTGAGTGTCACTATCTCTTATAGTTTAAACCTAAGCTCATCTATCAAAATCAAATTGTATGGCAGTCAAAAGGTCACAGGTTCGATTCCGCTATTCTCCACTGAAAATAAAGCGTTTGCAGATTTCACCGTGGGCGCTTTTCTTATTTCACTTTTTGATCGCAAGGTTATATTCTGATTCGCCTCTATTCCAACTAAGTTACACACAGAGGTACTTCCATAAATAATTATTCATTTTATATGGAATAAAATAAATTATATTTAAATTTATTTTTTAACCAATTATCTTACTATGAAATCCTTGCTAATTCCAATCATTATTTTATTCAGCCTAAATGTCTGGGCAGAAAACTATACTTTAACACTCAATGATGTTACATTTGACCAAGCAACTGGCACCATTGTACAATTCAATAATTATACTGAGAAAGACATTACAATCCCTTCCTTCTTTAATGTAGATGGCATTGATGTTGAAATTAAGATAATCGGTAATAATGCCTTTAGTTTTCAATTCCTATCGTCAGTTAAACTCCCAAATACCATAACAAGAATTGAATATATGGCATTCAATTACAACAACTTATCCAGCATAGATTTGCCCGATGGAATTACTACCATTGGAAATGAGGCATTTGCAAATAATTATATAAACACTCTTTCATTACCTTCATCCTTAACTGAGATTAGTTATGGTGCCTTTGAAAACAATCAACTTAGTTCAATTAATATTCCATCAAACCTTACAGAAATAAAGGCTTATACATTTTCTCAAAATCAAATTAGTTCTGTAGTAATTCCCGAAAATATTGTGAGTATTGAACGCTTTGCATTTTATTCGAATCAGATTAGTTTACTTACTATTCCAAATACAATCACATTTATAGGAGAAGCCGCTTTTAACAAAAACGCGATTACAACTATAAATGGAGAAAGTTCTGATGGCATAATATACCTAAGGAATGAAGACGGAACCGAAGACCTTTCTGCTATTATTTCATATGGTGGAACTTCAAAAGCCATTGATTTCATACCATCAAGTGTGGTATCGATCAATGAATTGGCTTTTACCGGAAATTCAATTACTTCATTGACTATTCCTGAAACCATTACTGAAATACAAGATAATGCCTTTGCCAGTAATGCCATTACTACATTATCGATTCCTAACAATGTTACATCTTTAGGAAGTTTTGCATTTGCATTTAATAGCTTAGTCTCAATTTCTCTTCCTGAATCTATTTCTGATATAGGCTTTGGATTAGTTAATGGTAATGCCATTACTGAAATTAACGGTATCCCTTCAAATGGAATTTTATTTGGCCGTAATTTTGACGGTACGGAAGATCCTACAATTGTGACATCATATGGAGGTGTATCCGATATAATCAACTTTATTCCTGAAACAGTTAAAACAATAGGCGAACATTCCTTTATTCTTAATAATCTTACATCTGTGACCATTCCTGAAGGAGTGACATGCATAAGAGATTTGGCTTTTCAAAACAATAAGATTACAACATTAAATCTACCTAATTCATTGCATTATATTGGATATCAGGCTTTCTTTTTGAATTCAATAAACTCAATTACAATTCCTGAGAATGTAATATGCATTAAGGAAGGTGCTTTTTTAATGAATTCATTAAGTAATTTTTATCTACCAACTCATTCCGAACTTTCTTCAAAAGGATGGATAGATGCAGCTGGAAATACATATTATTCAAACGAGAAGGTTACTAATTTGTCAACATCTTATAGAATTCACCGACATCTACCATATCGAATATAATTTGAATGGAGGTGCATTAACTTCAGAAAATCCATATTATTATGAGAAAAGCACTGGTATTTCGAGCTTTAATGCTCCAGTCTATAACAATTACGATTTTAGTGGATGGTATAAAAATGATGATTTAATTGAATCAATCACCCCAGGTTATGAGGGAGATCTCTTCTTATCAGCTAGATGGGATTTAGCCAATAATATTCAAAATGAAAGCAAAGTATTAGAAATCTTTCCTAATCCTACAGATGGATATCTTAACATTAAATATGGAAATAGGTTTTCAATAGAAGTAATCGATCTTACCGGAAGTATTCTTTATCATGAAAAGATTTCAAATGGATCAGTAAATCTCAGTAAAATCTGTAATCCTGGTATTTATATCTTAAAAGTTGAAGATATCGAGTCTAAAAAAATCATGACCAGAAAAATCGTAATAAAATAATGATTAGAAGTGTACTGCAAATAATATATTAAACAATCATTAATCTTCTTTGGGTAAAGGGATTGTAAAAATAAAGGCTGTCCCTTTACCTAAATTTGATTGAACTTCTATCGAACCATTATTTTTCTCAACCAATTCTTTACAAAGGAAAAGTCCAATACCCGTGCCGGGTTCTCCAGAAGTTCCCGTAGTACTTGCTAATGCTTCATGATCAAAAATAATTGGTAGCTTATCTTGGGAGATACCAACACCATCATCTTCTACAATAACCTTGATTTGATGAACTTCATTTATTGCTTTTACTTTAATGTTTCCGTTTAAATTTGTGAACTTAACTGCATTACTCACAAGATTCCTTACAACGGTTCTGAACATATCTTCATCTCCATAAGCTATTAGATCGTCAGAACACTCCAGTTGAAACAATATCTTTTTTTGGTAAATAGCTTCATGAAAATGCAGAGTCGACTCCTTTAATGTCCTAAGCACCATGAATTCCTTCCTCCGGAATTTCACTTCTTTTGTTTGACTCTTTGCCCAAAACAATAAATTTTGAAGCAGATCAAAAATACGACTTGTTGACAAATTAATATTATGAGCCAATTTAACCCTTTCGTCCTTATTACCACTGTCCTGTTCTTCCATCAATAAATCCGTCATTCCTAAAATAGTATTAAACGGACTTATTAAATCATGAGCAATAATTGAGAATAATCTATCTTTGGTCTGATTCAATTCCTTTAAACGCACATTTCCTTTTTCAAGCTCTTCCGATTTCTCTGTGATTATTTTAGACTGTTGTTCTAATTGCACTTGTCTATCTTCTAAAAGTTTATTTAGGTTATCCAGGTATTCGGCCTGTGTTCTGAGCTCTTCGTTGCTTTGCCTGAATTCTTTGGTTTTCCGGTTCACCTGCATTGCCAATAACTTGCGTTGCCTTCTTATTCTAAGTGAATGAATATTTAATGTTATCCATATCAGAAAGAAAACGAGACCAATTAAAAAAACTATAAACAACGGAGTTTTATACCAGGGAGGATTTACCTTAAACGAAATTTGTGCTTCCTTCTCATTCCAGACGCCATCATTATTGGCTGCCTTAACATGAAATTTGTATTTACCTGGTGATAGATTGGTAAAACTTACTGAAGTTTGTTTGGTTGGTTTCTGCCAGTCCTCATGCAGTCCCTCCAACATGTATTTATAGGTATTCTCGTCCGGATTATTATAAGACAAACCCAAATACTCAAATGTGATGATCTTATCCTGATAATCAACTTCAAAATATTTGGTATAACTAATATGCTCTTTTAAGATTGAAGATGAATCATTGGGATCGGTAATATGATTTAATACGTAAAGATTGGTAATAACCGGATCAGGAGGATACATATTTATACTTACCTCTAAGGGATTAAAATGAGTAATACCTTTTGTACCTCCAAAATATATTCTTCCTTCAGAATCTTTATACTGAGCCCTTGGAATGAGGCTGTTATTATTCAATGATTCAATATCATCAAATAATAACACATCATTGTTTTCTACATTAAGTCGTATAATACCATTGTAGGTACTTAACCATAAATTACCAGCGTTATCTTCCTGAATTCCACAGATTGTTGTTTTTAAGATGTCGTTATTAAATCTCTTAAATTCCTTTACTTCTTTTTGATACAGATTAAGTCCATTATCTGTACCAACCCAAATTCGCTTTTTAGTATCTTCAAATAACACGAATATGTTATTACTGCTTATGCTGTTTGAATCGTTGGAATTAAAATAAAAGTTTTCGAATCGACTACTCCCCTTTTTCATAAAACCCAATCCCCATACTGTAGCTGCCCATAAGTCACCATCAGAAGTACCAAGAACATCATTTACATAGGGATTTGAAATACCTGAATTAAGAGTATTGAAGTGATAAAATTTGTTTACCTTTTTATCTAATTTATCAATCCCTTTACTATATGTCACTATCCACAAATCACCATTTACATCCTCCGAAATTGCACGAATATCGTTACAAGCTATTGATGCAGTGTCGCCCGGACTATGAGTAAAGCTGTCGAAATAGTCTTTTTCTGAATTATATTTTTGCAGTCCTCCTTCGTATGTTCCGAGCCAAACAGAATTATCCGAATCAGTATATAAAGTAAAGACTGTTCCAGAGCCAGGTCCTCTAGCGTCTCCTTCTCGATGAAATTTTTGTTCCATCTTCCAATCCCAGTAATTAAATATTGTTATACCTGGCCTGCTGTTAGCTATCCATAAATTTCCTCTGGAATCTTTTGTAATAGCGTTAACACCCATATGTTCCAGATGCCAATGCTCTGCTTTATTATTTGATACATGCTGAAATCCACTTGGCGGTACTCTTAAGCCAAGTCCTTCACCGTTATGACCTACCCAGATATTATTCTGATTATCCTGATAAATTATGGCTGGAGAAGGTTTTATACTATGCTGATCATCACTATAATAATAATAACCATAAAAAGAATCCTTCTCATCATCATACATTTTTAAACCCGTATAATCAATGGTCCAGATCTGATTATTATTATCAACCATGATATCAACAATATGATCTGTATCAGGCAAACCTATCGGATGCAATTTAAAAATACGGTTTTCTATATCATAGGAAATCAGACCATTCCCCCTGCTTGCTATCCATAACATACCATCTTTAATGGCAATATCCTGAATATTAGCATACGGTAATTTAAACGAGGAGTCTCCAATTTCAAACTTCGTTAACTCTTTAGTGTTATGGTTGTAATAACTAAGTCCACCACCAGACATTGCACCAATCCAAATATTATTATTTGAATCAAATATGAAACGGCTTATTTGCCCATTCTCTATTTCAATAAATTTCTTAAAGATATTTTCGGTGGCATCATACTTAAAAATGGTTGAAAATACACTCACAAAAATTTCACCATCAGCATTTTCTGCAATACAATCAATATGCATGGTTTCACTAATTTCCTGAAGACCAGAAAAACCATAACTTATAAAATTGTCCTTCAACCTATTATATGCATGCAAACCATTTTGGGTTACAACCCAAAGAGTAGATTTACTGTCGACAAATAAATCAGTAATATAATAATGTTGTAATTGGGTTGAATCTTTAACATTATCATAGTAAGATTTAAAATTCTCACCATTAAAACGATTTAATCCATTTATGGTACCGACCCAAATATAACCTGTTGAATCTTTAATAATTGAGGTCACAAAGGTATTAGAAAGTCCTTCTCTTTGATTAAAATAGCGAAATTTTAAATCAACTGTTTGGGCAAATCCATTACTCAATACTATTAAAAAAGCTAATAGTAAGAAATTGAATCTTATATTTTGTTTACATGCTTTGATGATGTATAAATTTTCCCCTTACACAAACAATCATCTAATTTACAAAGATGTTTGCGTTTTATAAACAGTTAGGTTCAAATAAATACGCAGATATTCAAAACAAGTTTTAAAATATAAAGAAATATTGATCCTTCTTTTTCAATTATTTGCTAACATTTCAAATTTGAACTCAAGTTTCAGTGCTTAATCATATTATCTGGATGGGTCAAACTCCCACATCCAATTATTCATTCCTAACCCCACATATCCTTTCCCATCTATACTAAAAGCAATTGCATTGCGATTATCGATTAAATCGGATGTTTCAATTTCCGACCATGATTGAAACATTATATTATAAGAATAGAATGAATGCCAATATCCTATGGAAGCGTAAATTTGATCATTAATAACAAAACCTAAAGATCGGTTATTATCGCCTCCTTGAGGAAAATCTTTTATTTTAATCCACAGATCATTACCCGGATCATATCGATACATAAAAGAAATATCTGTAGCAAACCTTCTGCCTAAACCCACATAAGCATTAGAACTTGTTGATAAGGCAATACCATAAAACATCTGTTCAGGATAATTAGCGACTTTAGACCAATCATCTGTCATCTCATCATATCTCCAAACATCAGTAAAATACTCGAGCGTACCGCCACCATATCCTGTACCTATATAACCCGAATTATTAATTTTAAATGCAACAGCACTTGAACGCTCCTTACCAGCAAAATCCTGAAGTTTTGTCCATGTATTATTCTGAATATTATATTCCCACCAATCTTTATAATAAACATGATAAGGTGAAGGAGAACTACCTGTTCCAAAGAAAACATTATCTTCGATAACAAATCCAACCCCATTAAACCTGTTTCCTCCGGGAAAATCTTTTAACCTTTTCCATTCGTCTTGATTCGGATCGTATTCAAAAAACACACTACTATTATTTAATCCAATATATGCTTTCGATTCACCTGCAAAACAACTGGCATAACCATATGAAAAACCTGATGTTAATAATTCTTCTGGTGCATTTTTAAGTCTGAACCATTGATCATTAATTATCAGCTTCTCATCAAATGTGTATTGTTGCCCGGCTATTTGAACTGCCAAGGACAGATTTCGGGAAGGATAAATTATTTCATCCTGGGTGGGTAATTGAACTTGAATTTCATTATTACTTGCCTTAATAACTTCAACTTGTATTCCTCCGACATAAACATCGTTATTTTGAGCTAGCGGACTAAAATTCTCACCTGTTATAGACAGTGTAGTACCTGTTAATATGGCTTTTGGAGAAAATTCTGATAACACAACTGGCAGTAGTTTAAAACTTTCTGTTGCAAATGAAGAAACACTATTCATCTCAACCCTAACCTCTGAACTCTTTTTATTCAGATCATCAGGTACATTTACAATTATTTCTTCATCTGACACTTCTATTAATTCTGCTTCAAATTCATCAAAAAAGACTTTAAGAGTGCTTATATTCGAAAAGTTTTCTCCTGTTATGGTCACAAGCGTTTCAAAATTCCCAGTTTTTGGACTGTAATCAAATACTTCTGGTGTAACTAATTCAAATTGCTGGTCTGCTATGGCTCTATTTCCATTTATTGTGACCGATAATTCTGATTTTTGACTTGCTAACCACGGCGGAACTAGTGCAACAATAGTATCCTGACTTTCTTTAAGAACTCTTGCATAAGACGTATTAAACTTTACTTCATTTGTAGTTTGTACATAGCTAAAGTTCTGCCCTACAATCGTAATGGTATCTCCTAAATTACCTATTTTAGGTTCATAATAAGTTATAACAGGGGCTTTACTACCCATACTTTCGAATGATACCTCATTTCCATAGGTAATTAGACTAGTGTTTTTTAAATAGCTGCGAACATAATAAACCTCTCCTGCCTCTAATGTTGTCGTAACAAGCTGGTTAAAATTTTCACTTTCCAATGGCTTGTAAATAATATATTTATCAGATCGGTCAATAGTTGGGTTATTTACTTTACTCCAAACGAACCCATATTCTTTAATATCTGAGTTGTATCCATTAATAACCTTGGCAGAAAAAAAGGCTCCTTCTTTAGTTATATTAGTTACTTCTTCGGTATACAACAGTGGCAATAAATCAGTATGTTGCTCCTTATTGCAAGCAGCCACAATCAACACCATTATAATAATTGAAAAATAGCTTTTCATAACTGATAGATTTTATAAACAAGATTCTAAAGAAAAACATGTCGATAATTACCCAATGTAATTATTAAACCACCCATAAGCGAATTTAGGTAAGTACCTTCATTATCATAGCCAGTATAAATATTGAAATACTGCACATTATACGACAGCTTGAGACCAATTCTTTGCGATAAACGCAAATTTGCTTCCGGACTTATTTTCAAACTAAACCCAGTACTGGAATCTGTCATATTATAAACTGGTTCTAATGACTCTGTCTCACTAAATGGAATTATCTCATTGTCAACCAGCATCGATCTGCTTCCGGAATATAAATGCATTTGCGGAGAAATGGATAGCCCCAGGCGAAGTCTATTCATCAATCCACCTTCTTTGTGAGGTGAATGCACAAATAATTGTGGCCCAACTGATATAAGATTACCTCCATCGGTCAGTATTTGAGCAAATCCGGCTCTTGTTGATGGTTCTGAAAAATTATAAAAGCCTAAAGCAGCACCTCCTGATAACCATGAATAGATTTTATGCCCATATGAAAAATCAAAACTAAATCCAGTTTGATTTACCTCCGAAGGGAAAAACATATTAGTACTACCACTAATGCCGGACAAGGTTCCATAACCTGCTGTGATTCCTATTTGGTGTCGGGTTTCTAACAACTGAGCATTGCTATAATTTGCAAATGTTGTACTAATAAATAACAACATTAAAATTTTAATTCTATTCATCTGGAGTGAATTTATAAACAACATTATTAACTAAATAATAAACATCACCATTAACATCAGGAAAAAAACGAGTTGAGGTTGTACTTCTAGATATAATATTTGGCTCCAGCTTCTCGAATGAATCATCTCTAGGAGAAAGGCGTGCCAACTCTAAATAATATGTACGTACAAAACACTCATAAATTTCATCATTGTATACAAAAAAATGCTTGAATGCGTAGTAATAATTAAATCTATAGAGAGGAGATAAAATATAAGTAGTATTATTGAAATCACTTAGTAACACTTTAGAAAATCCATTATTAAACCCTGTATAGAAATATTCGCCAATACCAAATGTATAATAATCAAAATGAAATTCTCCCAGTTCTTGCCATGAGCCATTATATCTATATACTTTATTATTCTTAGTATTTACAATTAGTTCATTATTGATTTCAGCGGTTCGAATAACACTATCATTTTCAGCTTCAACCACTACATCATCCCAATGCATAAAGTCAAAATTAAACTCTAGCAAATGGTAATCATGACATATGTATATATTATCATTAATAATAGTTGGGAAAATACAGTTTTGTGCATACAATTCTCCCGGAATATGACTATCTGCAAGTCTTATGTTAGTTGTTATCTTTTCAACATGACCTGTATTCATGTCAATAACACGCATTGCTTTTTCATCATTTAATAGATAATATAATTTATAATCTTTGGCAAAGCAAAGCTCACCATGAGGCTCATAATCAAACTCTTCACAAGTAGTTTCATAACTAAAATAATCCTCCAATATGATATTATGATCCGTAGGATACAATTCATCTCCAAAGAGAAATTCAAGCCTATATTCCCCTTTTCCGATTAAATTTAATGTTGTATATTCATTTTTATCGACAGTAATCGATTCATTTGGTCTTTTAAACACCAAATTACTTTGAATATGTCTTAACTGATATGCTCTACTTATAAATGGCAAATTGACACCTTCAATAAATAACTTATCACCTCGCTTAATAATGTTGTTTGGAATAGATGAGACTACAGGATAAGGAACTTCAATAATCTTCTTATTAGAAAATCTGCTATTATTTTCTAACCATATCTCGTATTGCCCGGGAAGCATTTCCTCTGCAAGATAAATGAAGTATTTGGCACTACTTGAGGTCATTGCTATACTTCCTGTTACATTAGGTCTATCGATTCCTTTAAAATGAAGTAGACATCGACCTCCATATGTTCCGTCAGTACTAATTTCTAACTTCCCCCCATATGGAATTGTTGAATCAAACACTTTGGTGATTTTAGGCTTTCGATGAATCACAGACGAATTATAGATTGTCACAAGATTTTTATATAATTCACTATATACCTGACAATTAACATTAAACTCCTCATGTGCATAATCTTTATAATATATGTTTGGAATTAACCTTGCACTATCTTTCCATAATCCAACTTTATTACAAAGAGATTCTATAGAAGTTATCACATCAACTTTACTAAAATCAATATTCTTTGCATATAAGGTTATAGTGTCTGTAGCATAAATACTATCAACTGAGAGGCCTAAAATAGACTGTTCATTATAATGAAAAGTTGGACTAACTGAAACAACACTACCTGCCTGATTAAACTCCAAATCTACATCCTGCTCATCACCTAAAAAGGGAACTTGAAAATGTAACTTATCAATTTTTAAATATGGATTTTTTATTGGATTAATTCTTATCGGTTCCAAACTAATGTCTCCGAATAATAACCTACCATAATATTCTGAAAGATTTTGTCCTTCAATGATAATAGTATCTGGATATTGACCTCTATCAGTATTTATTCCGGTAATTAGAGGACTAAGTATTTTAAACTCCTTTTTATCTGATGAATTACCATATAAATTCACACAGACGACACTTTCATATACGTCCAGGTTAGGAGGAACTATTACCTTAATTGAATCGGAATTACCCCAAATAAGAGGTGCAACAATACTATTAAATAACACTTTATTATTCTTACCATTCCTATCAAAATTCTCACCTGTTATAAGAATTGTATCACCCCAGAAAGCGATAGACGGTTCTATTTTTGATATTACTGGTGGTTGAGATCCACTTGAAAAAAACTCAATCAGGTTGCCATAAATCAGGTATTTTTCAGTTTTGGCATAACTTCTTAAATAATAAGTAGTATCAGGAACCAGCACATAATCATAAAAAAAAGAAAAACTCTTATCATTTAATTCATTTACCTTTAGTACTTCATCATCAATTGTTGGTTCCTTTTTTAAACCCATCACAAATCCCTGCTCAACAACATCATGTTTACTATCGAGCAAGATTGACGCAGAAAAAGTAACACCATTCTTTGTTGATCCATCATATGAAACTTCATTCGTGGAAAGGACTAAAACATTTGATTTCTGATAGTCTTTTTGACACCTCAAAAACAAAAGAGCTATAAATATTATGTAAAGATTCCTATTCATCTTTATAAAACTATTCCTGTTGATAATTGAAATGTATTATTAATCTCATTAGGTCTGACTAAACTTTCCTGTTGACCTCCTATTTCCACTCTTCCTGATAGGTATGAAAAATTAACGAAAACCTTAATATTCTTTATCTTATACATTCCACCGATCTTGAGTATAAAACCTATCTTAGAATTATTGACGTCATTAATTTCTCCTTCGTAAATGACATTTTCTTGATCCGCATAGATTGTTTCTCTATAAAACCCAGCATCACCACCCAAACTCCAATCCTTATACAACCCAATACCTAGCGAAGGCCGAAATTTTCTTTTAGGATATGTATACTGTAATCCTCCTCCCGTTAAAAGCCTGGTATTTTTTATCGTTGCATAATTATTATACTCAAGACCAATACGTTGCTCATTATAATAACCATGAAACTCATCTTTATTAATCTGCACCTTTGTAAACAGAGTTAATCTCTCATTTAGTCGTGGTACGATAAATTGAATATCCAATCCTCCAACCAAAGAATGGCTTGCATCAAAATCAAATAATTCAATATAAGGATCCTGAACTTTATACGTTGTAATTGCATAACCGATATAAGGCATTAAAAGAACACTTAATATTGGTTGTTCTTTTTCATATATAATACAAGACTCATCATCACATTTATAATCATGATATTTCTTTGTAATGTTTATTAGTGACTTATGAGTAAGTACTGAGTTATTAATATCACTTTTCAATTCTGGACAATCTTTAAGAGCATATGTCAGCAATCCAATATATTTTTTGTTATTCCCAACTAATTGTACTCCATCCTTTTCGTAAGCGATATCATTACTTTCCAATTCAATCATGCCATACTCTTCTGAATCAATAAAATAAGCATAATAATCGGCTGATTTATAAAAATATAAGCTTCTAATTCCTTTAAGCAAAAATTCAACCAGCACCGTATCTTTAACATGCTCATTATTGATATACTTTGACACATAATATTTACCATCATTAAACCTGTAGCCAAAAATTTCTTTCGGATTAAATTGCTTAATTTCCTGTTGACCTTCCTGTTGAAAAGAACAGAATTTCATATTCCGAATGTCTCCTCTATAATCAACTAAGCCATAAATTGTGTCTAAATCATTAGTTATAACGTAACCCGGTCGTAAATCTGTTTGAGAATAGATTATGCTGCTAAAACAAAAAAGAATAATAGAAAAAGGTAATGATCGCATAAAGGTTAGATTAAAAAGTACTCTTAAAATTCATTTTGGCAACAGGTATTATTTGAATACCCCTACCATGCAAAGAACAAACAATTTGTATCTGTTTTGAATTACTCCTAATAATTTGAATTTTGGTGATTGGCGCTTTTAACTTCAAATCATAAGTGCCGAAGTCTGATCTTACCAAAAGCTTTTGATTAAGTCCAGCAACAGAGATTAGTTTACCATCTTCACTAATATCCATCGTTAGCAACCAATTACCTGATAAATTCTCTTCATCCAAAAGAGTAAAATCTTCTGATTTTGTTACTTTCCAATCAAATAGTTTCCCATCATCTCCTACAGCACACAATCTATTTTTAAAATTATTAAATGAAAGGTCCCTCACCCATTTCTTACTAACTTCCATTCTTCTCAACCATTCGAAGGCAGGTGATCTAAAAATATTAATTGTTCCATCTCCACTAGCGATTGCCAGTAAACCAAGACTCTTTGAAAAATCAATAGAAGTAACAGGTCCATCAAAGTGATAAGAAAGCTTTGTCGTTCCAATTTCATCTATATTCATTTCATATAAATTCCCATTGGAACATCCAATAAATAATTTATTCTTTTCTGCAATCAGGTTCAGACAAGTAACTTCTGAATCATCAATCTTAATTCTGTTAATTAGTTCCTTTGAGGCTTTTGAAAAAATATAAACTTCACCATTATTTGTACCAGCTACCAAATAATCACTGGCTGCATTTGTAATTATAGAGTTAATGGTTTCGTTTATACCACTCCCAAATGTTTCTTTCAAAATGTTATCAGATAAATCCCAAACCAGTATCTTACCATTGTCAGGATAGTATAATTGGTCCTGATCGATAACAATAAAATCTCTGATGTTTAAATCCGTAGAAGGTAATGTGGTAAATTTATTGTTTTGCGAATATATCTGCGCAAGAAACAGAGCAAATATAATGAGAGAAGATGTAAAAGATTTCATAAGACTTAGGTTCAGATTCGCTCAAATTTAACAAAAATATTAATTGTTACGATAATCTCTGTTCTCGAATAAATCTCAAAAGCAGGTATACTCTAATCAATATCGAATAATAACATTCAATTAATGTCAAATAACAAAAATTCCTTATTTTCGACATCGACCTTTATTAAGACAAAAATATTGGAGTGATTAACAATCTTTTAGTAATATTTTTAGTTGGTTCGTTAGGACTACTTTCTTTTATTCATCTTTCAGATCCATGGAAAATAAATAAAAAAGGTAACCTATGCTTTGGTATATTTCTTTTCTTTTGGGCTTCATTCTGGATTGATGAGATAATTGAAATAACTTCTAACGGCCAGTTACCAGAAAGCTGGAATTTACTTGTTAGAAGTATCCAAATTCTAATTACCCCATTATTATATTTTACAATCATCTTTTACTCCAATCCTTTTTACCGATTTAGAAAAAGAGACCTTATACACCTTGCCATACCGCTTATTTATGCATTTTGTTTATATGCTCTTTTTAATAATCCCACTAATTCTAGTTGGTTGACATTAATAGTTATTAGCATCATTTCCTTTCAGGCATTGTTTTACGTATCCATTTCATATCTGAAGATCAGGAAACACAAAAGATTACTTCATCAAATTACATCAAACAACCAAGGAAGAGACCTTATCTGGCTGGAATACATTATCCTACAAATTTTCATTACGAGCATTATTGTCGTTATTGCCAATATATTCTTCAAAACAGAAAGACCTGGCCTGCTTATAAATGGAATTAATGTAATGGCAGTTTATCTTATTGCATACTTTTCATTGCGCCAAAAAGAAATATTTCCCATTAAAAAAGGCCGCGAAAAAGAGTTGGATTACCTAAGCCATGATGATGATGAACAAGAGACCTCCAGGCGAAAATTGATTTCTGACACGGAATTAGAATCAATTAAAACCAAATTGATTTCTGTTATGAAAAATGAACAGCCTTATCTTGATAGTGAATTAAACCTTATGAAGCTGGCAGATTTGGTTGGTATAACACCGCATCAACTATCCTATACCATAAATAATGGTTTTGATCTAAACTTCTTTCAATTTGTGAATCAGTATCGAATAGAAAAAGCAAAAGAATTATTAAATGATGATTCAAATGACTACACGATTCTTGCTATTGCTTTCGAATCAGGCTTTAATTCCAAAACTTCTTTCAATACTACTTTCAAAAAACTTACCCATCAAACACCTTCGGAATTTAAAAAAAGCAACCACTAATATTTAATTGATTTACAAATCAGAAGTTCGACTTTATAAAGTCACGTTCGAACTTAAATAAAAAGGTTCGTATTCATAAATTGGAACATTCATACCCCTTCTGAAGTCTAGTTTTGTCAAAATAACTATAGCATTAGAATGTTTAAATTATGAAGAATATATTATTGTTATTTGCAGCTATTATATTATTAACGGAAGTAAGTATTGGACAGAACCTGAGCCAAACAATTAAAGGAAAAGTATTGGATGCAGACACTCACCAACCATTACCCGGAGTAAATGTTATTCTCTCCGATTCGAATCCTCCTATTGGCACAATAACAGATTCTGAAGGAAATTATGAACTTTCCAATATTCCAATAGGCCGCCAGAGCCTACAATTTAGTTTTATGGGATATGAACCTGCAAAATTCAGTGAACTGGAGATTGGTTCAGGAAGAGTTTTTGTATTGAATGTAAAAATGAAAGAGAGCTTTCAACAATTAAATGAAATAACTATTAAACCAGAATTTAGAAAAGATAAGGCTCAGAATAATATGGCGACTTTATCAGCCCGCTCATTTAGTGTTGAAGAGGCTATCCGTTATGCCGGAGGTTGGAATGATCCATCTCGATTAGCCGGTTCATTTGCGGGAGTAACCATGGCTGAAGGCGTAAATGATAACGCGATCGTAATACGGGGCAATGCTCCAAAAGGTATTTTGTGGCGATTGGAAGATGTAGAAATCCCTGCTCCTAACCACTTAAACGGGGTAAATAATGGCGGTGGAATCGAAACTGTTTTTAGTATTAATATGCTGGATAATTCAGATTTCTATACCGGAGCTTTCCCTGCAGAATTTAGTAATGCCATGTCGGGTGTTTTTGATATGAAATTCCGAAATGGAAGCAATGAAAAGTTCCATTCTACTTTTCAGGTGGGGTCGCAAGGTATTGATATTAGTGCTGAAGGTCCTTTTAAAAAGAATGGAGATGCAACCTTTCTTTTCAACTATCGCTACTCAACCATGGGATTGATTGGGGAATTTTTGGATGGAAACTTTGGATTACCGACCTATCAGGATTTAAGTTTTAAAGTTCATCTGCCAACACAGCATGCCGGTGAATTTTCGATTTGGGGCATTGGTGGCATAAGCAGTGTTTCATTCGATCCGGATGATGACATGAGTAGCTGGACCAACACATTTGATAACAATCAATATTCAACAGGTTCTGATATTGCGGCTTCAGGCTTTTCGCATTTGATCAATACTGGTTCTAAAACTTTTATTAAATCGTCTGTTGCTGTCAGCTATGATCAATTCAAAATGGAAAGTAACCAATGGCAACGCGATGGAAACATCGTACCTTTGGCCGACCATAACGAAGATAACATACGCCTTCTTTTGAGTAGCTACGTAAATCATAAGTTTGGCAATCGACATACCAATCGTACAGGAATTCGATACAACCAAACACACTATAGCATCCTTGTAAATGGAAATCCCGATCCAATGGATGGTTCAACCCTGATTCGCATTGCAGATCAATCTGGTAATATTGGACAAACTCAATTTTTTACTCAAAGTAAATGGCGCATCACTTCCACATTAGATTTCATTGGTGGTGCAACATTTTCGCATTTTGATATGAACAATGAATTAATACTAGAACCACGTATCAGTAGTATCTGGCGTTTTTTTCCACAACATTCCATCAGCCTGGCTTATGGAAAACATAGCCGTCCGGAACCATTACGCTTTTATGAAGCTCAGAGTTCAAGTGGTGAAGCTTTGAATCCTAATTTAAAAATGACCAAAGCCAATCATTTTGTTTTGGGATATGATTTTCGAATCAATTCAAATTTAAAACTAAAAATTGAAGGCTATTATCAGCAATTATATGATGTTCCTGTGATTGATGGGACCTCATATTCAATTTTAAACTACAAATGGGACGATTACTTCGAAGATGCTTTGGTAAACAACGGCTCAGGAACTAATACTGGGATTGATATAACACTCGAAAGATTTATGAAACAAGGTACTTATTATATGATGACAGCTTCATTTTTCGATTCGAAATATGTTGGAGGTGACAAGGTTGAACGTAATACCTCGTTCAACCGTAATTATGTAATTAATCTTCTGGGGGGTAAAGAATGGAAAGCAGGTGTAAATAACAGCTTTGGATTAAATACCAAAATAGCTTTAATGGGTGGAAATCGTTTTACTCCGGCCGACCAGGAAGCATCCAGACAAAACGAAATGGTAATATTAGACGAAAGTAAAGCCTTTGAATGGCAGGAAGATCCTAAATTATTTATCGACTTATCGTTGAATTACAAAATTAACAGAAAGGGAAAAGCTCATGTATTAATGATACAAGCTAAAAATCTTTTGGCTCAAAAAGAGATGTTTGGTTGGGCTTATGACTTTGAAAAACAAAAAGTAATTGAACATGGAATGGCAATGATTTATCCATATTTTACTTATCGAATTGAGTTTTAAATAAAAGAGGAACCTGACCAGTTCCTCTTTTACAAGTTTTATTACTTTACAACCAGTTTACACTTATAAATTTGATCATCATACTGTATATTAACCAGATATACACCAGACTTATTATACTCCATTGCATATGCCATTGATGAAACATTTTTGAAATTCTTTTCAACAATCAACTTACCTGACAAATCATATACTGTAACGACTACTTGCTCTGACAAATGAGGTAATATAATGTTAATCAAATTATCTGAACCAATAGGATTAGGATAAACCAAAACATTTGTATTAGCTACTGTTTTTACTAAACCGGTTGAGATAGTTGTCTCATAAACTCCCATATCAACAACATTATTTTTGATTCGTTCACTAAAGTCAAGATCCAATGAGTAATTTGCTATTGAACTATTAGAAGCGGCGTCAATACATGGAGAAGCATTTGTTTGGTGGAAATCCAATCCTGTTGCATCAACGAACAATGGATTGTCATTAATATTACCAGCGCCGGATATTGCATCTTCAAGACATGAGTATTCAACTTGATTAACATTGTAGGTATTATTTCCGGTGACATTGGCTGTATTGCCCCAAACAATGCTATTATAAACTTTCAGGTTACCAACAGAATGGCCAAACAATCCGCCACCTGTATCATTTGAGTGATTATTAACAACCGTACAATTAATCAATGTTGTAGATCCTTGATCTAAATCCTGATAGACTCCGGCTCCCCAGCGATTACTTACATTGTTATAAATCAAACAGTTTACCAAATGCAATGCACTGTAACGGTTATAAACACCACCGCCATCATAACTTGTTGCATGATTATCACGAACAATAACATTTACTAACGCAACGTCACCTGTCATGGAAACGATTCCACCACCTCCATAAGCCTTTTCCAGGATCACACCATCTATTACTACCTTATCATCTGAGGCTGCCTCAACTCTAATTAATCGTTCTGTGTTATCACTTAAATCGTCTGCCACTCCAATATCTCCACTAATTATAGTTGGGTTTAAATTGAAATTTCGTTCTGTAACTGATGTTTCCAAACCCGAGAAACCTCCATAAATACTTATGCTCTGTTGAATTAATAGCTGATCTGAAGTCGCTGTACCTTCTGTAACATAGTAGGTTCCTTCTGCAAGCCAGATTTCATCTCCTGCCTGTGCAGCTGAAATGGCAGATTGTAAATCGGTATAAACAACGCTTTGCCCACTCCAGGCGGGACTTCCCGAACCAGGTTTTACGTAGATAACACCAGCTTGTGGAATATATTCCATTGCCCCCATATCAACCGTTGCAATAACTCTTGCATGGCAGTTCAGATCTTTTGTTTCTGAAATCAAGTCATTAGAGGCTGCACCAATAGCAGGTGATGCGCCGGTCAGATTATAATTATTTGCTGATTCATCAACAAACAATGGATTATCATTAATATTACCGGTTCCGTTTATTGCGTCTTCAAGACAAGAGTATTCCACTTGACTTACATTGTATGTATTATCTCCGGTAACATTGGCCGTATTGCCCCAAACAATGCTATTATAAACTTTCAGGTTACCAACAGAATGCCCAAACAATCCACCGCCTGTATCATTCGAATGATTATTAACAACCGTACAGTTTATCAATGTTGTTGATCCTTGATCTAAATCCTGATATACGCCGGCTCCCCAACGATTACTTTCATTGCTATAAATCAAACAATTTACCAGTTTTAATGTACTGTATCGGTTATAAACACCACCGCCATCATAACTTGTTGCATGATTATCACGAACAATAACATTTACTAACGCAACATCTCCTGTCATGGAAACTATTCCACCACTTCCAAAGGCTTTTTCAAGAATCACACCATCAATTACTACCTTATCATCTGCAGCTGCCTCAACTCTGATTAATCGTTCTGTGTTATCACTTAAATCGCCTGCAACTCCAATATCTCCGCTAATTATAGTTGGATATAAATTCCAGTTTCTATCTGCCTTTAAAGTTTCCGAACCCGAAAAACCTCCATAAATACTTATGCTCTGCTGAATTAAAAGCTGATCTGAAGTCGCATTATCTTCTGTAACATAGTAGGTTCCTTCTGCAAGCCAGATTTCGTCTCCTGCCTGTGCTGCATTAATGGCACTTTGTATATTTGTATAAATCGTACTTTGTTCACTCCAAGCTGTACTTTCTGAGCCAGGCTTAACATAAATAACACCTGCCTTCACAGATAAAACAAAGCTTATTGCGCAAATAAAAGCAAATAGATTTCTTTTCATAAAAAATACTTCTTCTTAAATAATTATCAGTTTAAAAACCTGCAAAAATATAAATTATATTGAATAATTTTCATTGTCAAAAAAGTATCTATCTAATTAAACGAACTCTAATACAGCACTTGAGAATCATCTTCGAAACCACAACCTTTTTGATTAATAGCAACTCATGCAGATTTTGTGCTGCTTTATGCAGAATTTATAAAACATCTTGTCCTTATTTTATTGTTTTTTTGAAGGTTGATAATTAAGTGATTTCTGAATTCATTCTTTCAATAGAAATCGCTTATAACTGAATGCATAAAATGAAAAAGAAAATCACCTTCCTGCTTCTGGCCATCATTTCATTGGTATTTGGGTACCTTCTGGTAAATCCCTCAATAAATGATATTGAAGATGAAATTGGTAATGAAGAACGTCCCGATGAACCTGTTTTAGCCGGTGAAGAGTTGGCAAAATTTAAGGAATACCTTAGTGAAAGATTAAATAGTAGCAGACTAAAATCAACTGAAGCAAGTACGGTTAGTTCCTATGCTAATGGCAGACTAACAGGCGAATGGAAAACCAAATTATCACAAACTGGCTGGTATGGATATCGGGTAGACAATTCAGCTTACGATTCATTACGTAACGTTTTTTACGTGGTTAGTTATGCCGGTCACTTATACAAACTGGAATACGAGAATGAAGTAAAATGGACTTTACTAAATCATAAAATAGTAATGAATCCAACTAACAATTCTACTGCAAATCCGGTTTTTACCGGAACATTGCTGGATGATAATACTTATCGTTTGATTCGTAGCAACGATGATGCAGGAAGAATGGAATATTCTGACGATGAAGGCCTAACCTGGACAGCTGCAAGTGGTGCAAATCTTTCTCAAAGCTGGTCGAACCAGATTTTTGAGATTACCAATGATGGAGTTAAAAAAATAATGTTACATACTTATTACTCCAATTATCACCACATCTATTTTTCAAGCGATAACGGCGCCACTTATACTGAATCAAGCCTAAGCATTCCCATCTCAACTTATGATATGCGGATTGCAAAACCTTTTTATACCAACAATGCATATATGTGGCTATGGCGTAAAAGTGAAAAGACCATTGATATTTACAAATACAACCCATCTGTTGGCGACTTTGAGTTACAAACCTCATCTACCAGCACATTAGCAGGAACCAACCTTTCGAGTGCTGCAGCGACTTATTATAACGGACAGTATCATTTTTATTTGTCAACCATCAATTCTACTTACACTGTTTATTACTCATCTGATGAAGGAGCTAGCTGGGTTGAAAAAAATGCAGGGCGCGACAGACCCTTTGAGGTAATTTGTCCTGATAAACCCAATATGCTTATCAGTGGCTTTGAAGATATGAAGCTATCTACTGATTACGGTGCAACATGGAACGGATTTGGTTATAAACTAGGCTGGGACATGCAGCATATGCGGACCTTTGAAAAAGCAGGAGGAACCCCAATTACACTGGTTGGTCTTGATTTTGGGTGCTATATTTCTGAAACACCTGAAAACAAGGACTCTTATACATGGTGCAACAATGGCGCATGGTTTGCAATGCATTACGATGCAGCTTCTAGCCAGAATTTCAATTCGATTTACATGGCAAACCAGGATCGTGGAGCAACTGCCTACAAAGATTCAGGTATGATTGTCAGCACAAAAGATATTGACGGAACAGATGTATTACGCACTGGTTTTTCGAAGCGCGAAACATCAGCCTGGACCTGGTTTTATTACGGAAGAATAAAGCATCAGTATAATTTTGCAACAGGTAAAACCGGAGGTTCTGCTGTATTTGATGGATTAGGCAACTGGTGGGCGGCTCCAATCTTAGCATCACCCAACCCTAACGAAGATGCCATTTATGCAGCTTACGGAAGTAATCTTCAGAAATTCACCTATGATGAATCCACAGGAACCATTACTCAAACAGCTCATGCTTATAATTTCAATAGTAAATATAGTTCTGACATCGGTAGTTTTGGTTATTCAGAACTTGACCGCGACATGTGGTATGTTGCCTTAAACAATGGCATATTCTTATACTCAACAGATGGAGGTGAAAACTGGACAAGAGCCGGATATTATGGAAGTGCGCCTAAGTCGAACGACCAGTATTATAACTATCCAAAGAATCAGGCGGTAATTAAAGCCTCTGAGATTGATGCCAACACGGTTTATTATGCAGGTGTCGGTAATTATTTTCTAGTATCGACCAATCATGGTCAGACTTTTTCGTCGAGAACAATTGGTTTAAATGTATCGCGCATACGCGACTTTGCTTTATCGCCGGATGAACAGTTTATCTTTGCAGCATGTGGATATGGTGGTGCATGGGTTTATTCAGTGCAGGACAACCGTTGGTTTCAAATGACTGATGATCCTATTCCCAGTGTTGATTTTACTGATGTTGAATTTATCAAAAGAACCAACTGTGTTCGTTTTGCTACCTATGGTAGTGGTATCATCGAGTTTCACCTGGATAATGCATTCTATCCGGTTCAGGCTCCTGACGGATTAAGTGCTGAAAACAACAAACAAAACTTTGTTGAGCTTAATTGGAATGACAATTCAGACAATGAAGACGGATTCTACATTGAACGTGCCAGTGACAGTGAATTGTACTTTACCTGCATCGATACGATTGAATCTAATTCGATCAGTTACGTCGATACCACAATGCAATACGAAACCAACTATTACTACCGGGTGAAAGCCGTGAAAGATGAAACAGCTTCAGCTGAGTCTAACCTTGCCATGGTAAAAACACTTAAAAAGGGATATGTAAGCCCGGCTAATATCAACTTAATCGATTATAGCAGCGAGGAAACAAGCAGTGAATATTCTCCGGCTATTTATGCCTTTGACGGGAATGAAGATACTTACTGGCATACACAATACAGTGGAGCAGCACCCGGCTATCCACATTATCTCACAGTTGACTTAGGCGAAGAAATGAGTCTGGCTGGATTCAGGTATCTGCCTCGTCAGGATGGAATGACAATAGGTACCATTGCTAACTATGCCATATACATAAGCAACGATCCAGCTGATTTGGGTAATGCAGTTAACACAGGTAAGATGGCTGCCAGCACCAAACTGAAAGAAGTAATGTTTGATGAAAAAGTATCCGGGCGATATGTGAAATTTGAAGCCCTTTCGGAAATTAATGGATCAACCTATGCAAGTGCAGCAGAAGTAATTTTATTAACTCAGATGGTTCCACCAGATAACCCAACCAACCTAAAAGGAACAGTATATGTTGAAACATCTGTATTCCTTACATGGAGTGATGCATCATTAAATACCGAAGGATATATCATTGAGCAGTTGAAAGATGGTGAATTTGTTCCTTTTGACACGATTCAACCAACTATTAAAGTTTTCATGATTTCGGATTTGTCACCGGCAACCAGTTATACCTTCCGATTGAGAGGTTACAACGATGGAGGTATCTCAGAACCATCCAACGAGATATCAGTTACAACCGGCGGAACAACTGACATTTCAAATACTGAAGCAAGCATTAAAACTTATCCTAATCCATTTGATAACGAACTAAATATTGACTTACCTGAAATCAGCTCGGATGCTATCTTACGATTGTGTACTATTAATGGTAAGGTATTCGTTGAAAAAGAGATAGAACCCGGAACAAAAAAGATTTCAATAAATACCGGTAATCTCGATTCAGGTATATATCTGTTAATTATCAATTTCGATGAAAAACAAATAGTACAAAAAGTGATTAAAAAATAATAGCTGATTCACAATAATAAAAAACTCCCAGGGCCAAAATCAATGAGCTTTGGGAGTTTTTATTTTGAATAGCATATCCTTTAAAATAGAAATCCCTAATTTTGCAGAGTCTGAAACAGGATAAAATAATCTAAATGATATCAAATGGATTTACTGGTACTGATTTTATTAAGTAGGAAAATTCGCAAAATAATTAGGGAGAAAGAAGGTCTTAAACCCAACTTATATGTCATCACGTTGCTCCTGTTATGGTTCTCTATTGGACTGCTTTTTGTTTTTATTGGCATGAAGTTATTTGGAGAATTAACCTATGCACTTTTCTTCGGATTAATTGGTGAAGCCATAGGAGGCTACCTTGGATATAAACTGGCAATTAATGCTGAACCGGTTGTTGAGAATGATAACGATTCATTATTCTGATATTAACAAAAAAAGCAGCATCCCGAAAGGAGATGCTGCTAAATATTTGTTTAGTATATTTTAATTACAACCGGCATTTTTGACTCAGGTGCTGATTTCAGCTTTACTCGTAGACCATCCTGATCAAATGAATAGTTTTCAATTTCACTACCCAGAACCATCACATTCCTCATTGAATCACTGATCAATGCGCCTTCTGACGAAAGTGATCTTATAAGAAGATTCTCATCATCTGGAGCACTCATCACGATTGCATAAAGAGCAGATCCTTTTTGGGTAAACCTAATATCATTTGAAGCATAAGCTTGACCCTTGTTTTCATTAAAGCCCTGTGCATTTATTGGATTTGCACTTTCTGCTTTTGGACCTTCCCCATAAATTAACCATGGACGGGTATCAAAAATACACTCACTGTTTACCTCCATCCAATGTGCAATTTCTTCTAAAATTGCTTCCTCTTTATCATCAATAGAACCATCCCCTCTTATTGGAATATTTAATAACAGATTTCCATTTTTACTAACAATATCAACCAACATCTGAATAACCGTTTTGGCAGATTTATACCTGTTCTGATTGTAAACAGCACGATCATAATGCCAGCTTCCAATACATGTACACGATTGCCATGGTTTTTCCTGAATCTGATCAGGAGCGCCCCTTTCAACATCCCAAACCATGCATTCTTTCTGTTCATCCGTTAAAATCTTTCCAAACAACACGGCATCTAGTTGACCATTATTCTGAATGATGTTGGAATTATAATAATGAGCGGCTATTTCGAGGCCCACATTGCTGACCGGATAAAGTGGCAAAGCTGTATCATCAAAATAAATAAGATCAGGATGATACTGATTGATCATATCCACAGTTCGATTGTAGAAATCCATACAATACTCTTCAGAAGGAGGTGTTGCTCCATTTTGCCAATCCCATTGAGAATGAATTGAACCGGGATCACTACTATTCTCACTTAACGGATGGTTCTGCGCATATAATTCCTGAGGATCCAAACCATCCCACCATTTTCCTTTTCCATCTGCCATTGTCATTGTTCCATCATAAGGTACTCCCTTCAAATCTCCGTTTTTATCCGACAACTGAGATGTCTCAAACCAACGCCAGGCATGTGCTGAATGAATACTGACACCAAATGGCAAATCATTATTTTTAGCTGCCTTCGCCCAACCAGCTAAAATATCCTTATGCGGACCAACTGCAACAGAATTCCACCGGTGGTGCTTGCTATTCCATAAATCAAGATTGTCATGATGGTTACCCATGGCAAAGAAATATCGGGCACCAGCCTTTTTATATAGCGAAACTAATTTTTCAGGATCCCATTCTTCGGCTTTCCAGTCATTGATTACCTCCTTAAATCCAAATTCAGAAGGATGACCATAATGATTAACATGCCAATTATATTGACCACTGCCTTCTACATACATAAATCTACCATACCAATCACCTTGTTCAGGTTGACATTGTGGCCCCCAGTGGGCCCAAATTCCAAATTTGGCATTATTAAACCATTCTGGTATTTCGTATTGTTTTAACGATTCCCAACTAGGATCGAACTTACCTGTTTGCATTTTTTCTTTGCTGGAACATGAGAGCAATGCAAAAACAGTTATTAAAACAAGGATAGATTTTTTCATGGATTTATTTTATTAGCTGCTATGTTAATACTTACAAAAGAAAACCCTGCCCCACATGGGAACAGGGTTATAATTTAAATGAACTCAACTCTACTTGCTAATGGGCTTTATCAAGAAAGTAAATTCATAATCCTGATATGGAATGCGATATTGTTTAAGTGGAAGTGCTCTCCAACTGTTTACACAACCTAATCCCAATTGCATTTTGTCGATACAGATATTGACAGCTTCCGTTTTATCAACTTCCGGCATATGGCGTTGATCTTTATCCCATCCGTCATCCAAACCATCAATAGTATAATTCAATGCCGAGGCTGAGAATAAATTATCTGAAATAAACTCTAATCCAAAACCAGCTTTATTTACCTGTTTCCAGTAACGGATGTCACTCTTGGTTCCGGTTTCCTGTGGTCTTATGTAAGGATAAGTCTGCTCACAAACCGTTTGATTATACAATCCTACAAACTCTGAATACTTACGGTCAACATAATTCTCAACCGGGCCGCGACCATAATACTCAATCAAATCAAAGTCGGCAGGCATTTGCATTTTCAACCCAAAACGGAACATTTCAGAAACTTCTTCCTCAGAGTTTGCCTTTAATTTCTGTGTGACTTTAATTGCACCTTCGTTATTGATCACATATTCAAGAACCAACTCAGCTTTAACTCCAGGCATTTCGTATTTGGCTACTGCTTTTACCATTCCATCTTCCAAAGAGCTATCAAAAGATTTCAAATCCATTTTTGGATGATGCCATGCACGATATTTTTGTTGTAGCTGCGCTCCATAATCATTATCGGTTGGAGCACGCCAGAAGTTAGGCTTTAACTCGGCCCCATCTTCCAGTAAAGGAGTATTATTTACTTCATATCTGCTTAAAAAGCCTGAATGACGATTAATATCAATACGGAAATTCTCTCCTTTAATAATCAGATAATTGTAATCGTTATCCACTTTTTCAGGAAGGCTGACTTTTTGGTTACTTTCCTTTTTATTAGAGATAACCACTGCTTCACTTTCCCATTCTTTAACTGTCAACTGTTCTTTTGCCAGGGTATAACCTGCAGGCAGCAACTGCTCAGCTTTTTTAAGCTTATAAGAAACATTTACAAAAAGTTCTTTTGAATGTTGCAGGCACTCTGGTATTTCCAATCCTAAATCAATTCGTTCAGTTTTTTGAGGTGCTACATCCATCTGATTTACAAAACCAGTTGACACAACCTTACCTTCCGAAACTAAATCCCATTGCAAGTAAAAGTTCGATAAATCGCGGAAGAAATATTCATTGGTAACCTCAATCTTACCGGCTTTAATATCTGCATCCTTTGTCCAGATTGACTGATAAAAATAACCTACCTCATAAAAATGCGGATTGGGAACACGATCCGGACTAATCAAACCATTATTCAAAAAGTTATTATCACTTCCATCATAAGCATTAAAATCACCACCATAGGCATATATTTCCTGACCATCTTTATTTGTCCATCTAATGGACTGATTAACAAAATCCCAGATAAAACCACCCTGATATAATGGATATTTACGAATCAAATCCCAGTATTCTTTGAATCCACCCATTGAGTTACCCATGGCGTGTGCATATTCGCACTGGATAAGAGGCTTAGTCTGTTCTTTCTGACAATATTCCTCACTTCGCTTGTAGTCAAGATACATCGGACAGTAAGTATCGGTAAACTCATTGCCATGTCCTTGCTCGTATTGCACCGGACGAGAAGTATCATAAGCTTTAATCCATTTGTAGCAAGCCTCAAAATTAGGACCGAAACCGGCCTCGTTACCCAACGACCAAATAATTACCGCCGGATGATTGTAATTTCGTTGAACATTACGCTGATTTCTCTCCAGATGAGCTTTATCGTATAATGGATTTTTAGCTAAAGTCTGATCACCATAACCCATACCATGTGACTCAACATTGGCTTCGGCAACCATATAAATACCATACTCATCACATAAACTGTACCACAACTCATCATCTGGATAATGGCAGGTACGAACGGCATTCACATTGAACTTTTTCATCAACTGAATATCTTCAATCATGCGTTCTTTCGAAACTACATATCCTCCATCAGGATCCAGCTCATGACGATTCACCCCTTTTATCAATATTGGTTGACCATTTACAAGAAGCTGGGCGTTTTTCATCTCCACTTTTCTGAAGCCAACCTTTAATGGTATCACTTCCTTTACAACACTCCCTTTTTTAAGCGTTGCTGTTAAAGTATACAAATAAGGTAGCTCAGCCGACCACTTGTTAACATCCGCAACTTCTATTGAAGCTGTTTTGTTGCCTGATCCACTTATGCTTTTCTTAGTAACTACTTCTCCTTTTTTATCTGTTAAAACAAGATCTACTGAAGCACCACCAATAATATCCAGAGATACATCCAGCTTTCCATCAGTATAATTATTGATCAAATCAGGAGTCACTTGAATGTCTTTGATATAAGTTTTTTCACGTGCATACAAATAGCAGTCGCGCCCAACGCCAGAGAAACGCCAAAAATCCTGATCTTCAAGATAGCTTCCATCGCACCAACGAAATACCTGAAAAGCAATTAGATTTTTACCCGGCTTTAAATATTTTGTCAAATCAAACTCAGCAGCCAGTTTGCTATCTTCACTATATCCTACATATTTACCATTAACATACAGTGATATGTTGGAGGTTACCGAACCAAAATGAGCAATAATATTTTTGCCTGTCCATCCTTTCGGTAATTCAATTTCTTTGCGGTATGTACCCACATGATTATTTTCTTCTGGTACTGTTGGTGGATTATTCGCATACTGATTACGCCAAGGATAACCCGCATTTACATAAATTGGATCACCATAACCATTCAATTCCCAGTTACCAGGCACAGGCATTGTACCCCAGCTTTTATCATCATACGTGGTTTTAAAGAAGTCAACCGGACGTAACCAGGCATCTTTTACCCAATTAAATTTCCAAATGCCATTTAAGCTCATAAAATTGGCAGACATTTCCTTATCGCCTGCTTTGGCCACTTCATCTGACTCGTATGCAAAATATGAAGTGTGCATAGGTAGTCGGTTCACCTCATTAACTTTCGGATTTTGCCACAATTCTTTTTGAGCAAAAACAGAAAAGTTCATACAGGCTAATACAACCAGCATTAATTCTTTTTTCATCTTTTTAGTATTAAGGTTCATTCTTTTTCATAATTATTTAACCGCATCAACCCCTTCTGTGGTCATAACAATCCGCTTGATAGTGTCATCCTCATTATAATATAGCTTGTCGATACATACCGAACGGCTATAGCTACTACCATCCGTCTGAATTCCTCCATTGTGATAGATAAAATACCATTCACCTTTGAATTCCACTATGGATTGATGATTTGTATTACTGTTACCGGCTATTTCATTTAATATTCCTTTGTATTCATATGGACCTTCAATATTATCGGCCATAGCATAGGCTATTTTTTCAGGAAATCCGGTTGCATAACTTAAATAATACTTGCCATTGTATTTATGTACCCAAGGAGCTTCGGTAAATTCCAATCCTTCAAAATCAATTTTCTTAACGGGTCCATCCAGTTCAATCATATTATCCTTAAGTTTGGCGTAATAGCAAACTCCATTACCCCAGAATAACCAGGCCTGACCATCGTCATCGATAAACGCCGCAGGATCAATACAAGTCCAGGAGTGAGTAGACGCAAAACAATCAGAACGCTTTACCAACTGAGTTCCTAACACGTCTTTATAAGGTCCTTCAGGACGATCAGCAACAGCCACCCCAATCCCTGATGTATTTGTACTTATATACCAATAATATTTTCCGTCTTTTTCAACTGTATGAGCAGCATATGCCTGTCCTCTTTCATCCCATGAAAAGTCTTTTGCTCTTAACGGTGTAGGATATTCTGTCCAGTTCTTTAAATCGGTTGTGGAAAAAACACACCAATCTTTCAGGTTATAACCTTTTTGTCCACCTTGAAAGTCATGACCTGTAAACAGCCATAAGGTGTCGCCCAAAACTAATGCAGCAGGATCTGCAGTATATTTATGTGTGAAAATTGGATTCCCTTTTGTAGTAAAGTGATAGATACTATCTAACTCATTTTGCGCATTAACAGCCGATAGTGCACAAAATGCAAATGCCGATAAAAGTACTTTCTTCCAAATTGTCATTGTAAATTATTTAGTTAGTTATTTTCGATTATTACCCCACTTTTCGTTTAAACGGTCTAATTCCTTCTTTGTAATTCCAATTACAGAACCGTGCCGCGGGAAAAAGTTCTTTGTAAAAGACTCTGGCTCAGCAGTGAATTTATACAAATCCGTACTTCTCTGAAATTCATATTTCCCACTACTATATAAATCATACATTAATATATACTCATCTGAATTATTGAATTTAAAAACAGATGAACCTTCAACTACAATTGAACTATCAGCATAAGCATCCAGATAAGTAAAGTCTTCAGTCCATGGTCCCTTTAAAGATTTACTGGTAGCCTGCCTGATTCCATTCTTAAATTCAACCCCCTTTTCGTCTTTTGTATTACCTTTAAAAAACATATGGTAGATACCATCTTTAAATATAATGTCTCCATCAATGGCACCATATTTCGGACTAAACATTAAGCGTGGTTCGTTTTCAAATCCTGAAAAATCATCATTTGCATACGCACAATAAAAATCCAGATTCAGATCATCATTAAATCTTACGGTAAAGTAGATTAGATATTTTCCCTCTTCTGAATCGAAAATTGTTTGCGGTGCCCAAACCCATTTTACATTCCCGAATTTTTCAGGATAAGCTTCTGTTAAATCAATAAACGAATGATCCCAATCTATCAGATTTTTTGAATTTAGTAAGACTATCCCCGGATTATGATCCCAACCATTTTTAAAAGTAAACATATCTGTCGCTACCATAAAGAAGGATTTACCATCGTCGCCTCTTAAAATATGAGGATCTCTTATTCCTCCGGTCGAAGAAATTTCAGCAGAAGGGAGTATTGGTTTATTATCGTTAAGTGCCGTCCAGTTTATTGCATCATTACTGATTGCAAACCTCAATTGTTCTCTTTCATTTGGATCACCTGTTCCTTCGAAATATGCAAAGAGGTATGCTTCGTATCTGTTTTCATCATCTGCCATTGAACAACTTTTGGTTAATAGCACAATGAGAAGAAATAGTAGAAAAGTATGCGTTTTTATCATTACTATATTGAATTACATCCTTACAAAGATGACAAACTTATGAATGTTGGTTTTTAAATTTTTTAACTTTAAATACTACTTTTTTTAAAGTTACTACTAAAATACAGATGACATTCACTAAAATTAATCTGTCTATCTAAATTGACGAATTATCCATTTTTTAAAATTTCATTCTTATCATTACAGAATTCTATTTTGAAATTTCTTGTCTTAATTCATTATTTATTTTGCAATCATTAAAATCATCTATAGTTTTACAACACTTTGATTGAAAACTGAAATTAAGATGTTTCGCCTGAATATATTATTCAATTTTTAACATTTTAAGCATTCAAAGTATACATTTAATACACCTCAAAACTGTTTACAACCCTTTACTTTACAGCCAAAACAGAAGTGCTATCAAATAGCCTATCGGTTTATACACAAAACACATGTGTATAATTTTGTTAATTTTTAATTAAATAATACAAAGAAAGGATAAAATAGTATTAGTCCATTATTGGATGATCACGTACTTTTGTTTTTACTAAGTGTACTATAAACACTCAGATTTATAAAGAATGAAATTAACCTTGTTTAATATTTGATTTACAGTTCTTTAAAAGTTTGAATATAAAATGTACATCATACATATAGTATAATTTTTAATGTATAATCTTAAAATGAAGTAAAAAAAAGAAAATCTTAAAACTTCCTTAAATAACTTAAGTTTAAGTATATGAAAAAAAGAGTCTTATTTCTAATTATTGGCCTGTGTATGGGTATAGCATCATATGCACAGGTAAGTGTAACCGGTAAAGTAACGGATACACAAGGTGCTCCTATTCCGGGAGCAACAGTATCTGAGAAAGGTACCAGTAATGGAATAATTACTGACATTGATGGTAATTACTCCTTAACTGTATCAGGCAACGAATCTGTAATAGTGTTTTCTTTTATTGGAATGAAAACACAGGAAATTGTTATTGGTAGCCAAACTACTTTAAACATTGTTCTTCAGGAAGAATTAACTGACCTGGATGAAGTTGTTGTTATTGGTTATGGTGTTCAGAAGAAAAAGCTGACCACGGGGGCCAACCTTTCAGTCGATGGTGAAGATCTACAAAAAATGAACACTGTGTCTGCATTAGGAGCTATGCAAAGTCAGGCACCAGGTGTTAACATTACGCAAAGTTCTGGTATGCCGGGTGAAGGATTTAAAGTTAACATTCGTGGTTTAGGAACTACTGGTGATGCATCTCCTTTATATGTTATTGATGGAGTTGCCGGAGGTGACATTAATAGCTTAAACCCTGCTGACATCGAATCTATTGATGTTTTAAAAGATGCTGCTTCTGCTGCTATTTATGGAGCACGTGCAGCGAATGGTGTTATTCTTGTTTCTACTAAAAAAGGTAAAAAAGGTAAAGTAATGGTATCATATGATGGATATTATGGTGTCCAGAATGCTGTTAAACTGCCTAGTTTATTAAATGCAAGCGAATACATGACCATTATCGATGAAATTACCTTTAATGAAGAAGCTGCTGATTACCAGTGGGAAAATATGTCTGGTATTTATGAAAAAATCCAGAATGGTTGGGAAGGAACAAACTGGTTAAAGGAAATTTATAATGATAATGCTGCTACTCAGAACCATGCTATTAATATTAGTGGCGGTACTGATATGTCAACCTACTCTATGGGATTTTCATACACCAGTCAGGAAGGTATCTTCGGTTCACCTGTTGAACCTAACTTTGAAAGATACACTGTTCGACTTAACTCAGACCATGTATTATACAATAATGGTTCATTTGATGTATTTAAGGTAGGTCAAACACTTAACTACAACTACAATGAGAAAAAAGGTATCGGTATTGGTAATATCTATTGGAATGATATACACAATATGTTGGTAGCAAATCCATTAATGCCTGTTTACGGCAGCGATGGAGATTATTATAATACTGACGATGCCATTGCTGATAACATGACCAATGTATTTCAGGCATTTGGAAGTAACCCTGTGGCAGATATGATCTATAACAGAGGTAATAATCTTTCTAAAAATTATTCATTAAATACCAGCGCCTATTTGGAAATTCAACCTATCGCAGGTTTGACTTTCCGTAGCCGTTTTGGATATCAGATGAGCGCCAGCAGTTACCGTTCATATGTACCGGTATATGATCTATCTCAAACAAATTTTAAAACTGTTGACGCTGTTTCTCAAAGTATGAGTGCAGGCCATAGATGGACCCTTGACAATACTCTTTCATATATGAAGAGAATCAATGAGCATACCATTGATGCTGTAATTGGTCAATCTGTTGAAAAATGGGGAATGGGCGAAAGTCTAGGTTTAACTAATGTTAGCAATGCCTTTAGTGACTTTGAACATGCATGGATTGACAATACTGATGGAGATGATGCTGCATTAATGTCACTTTCAGGATCTCCATGGGGAGAAGGTGGTATAACATCTTTCTTTGGTCGTGTTAACTACAACTACAAAGAAACCTATATGTTATCTTTGGTGATGAGAGCTGATGGATCTGCTAACTTTGACAGAGGTAAACGCTGGGGATATTTCCCTTCAGTATCTGCCGGATGGGTAATGACCAATGAATCATTTATGAGTGGTACAGAATCGTGGCTGGATTTCTTAAAATTAAGAGCTAGCTGGGGACAAAATGGTAACTGTAACATTCCTAACTGGAACTATTTAGCAACCATTGCTTTTGACGAAACAACCAAATACTCTTTTGGTAATACAAAAACTTCTCAAAGTTCAGGAGCTTATGCTGATATTCTTCCTAATCCAGATGTTACCTGGGAAACATCTGAACAATTAGACCTTGGTTTGGATGCCCGTTTTATCAATTCTCGCTTAGGAGTCGCTTTCGATTGGTATATTAAATCAACAAAAGACTGGTTAGTAAGAGCTCCAATCCTTGCTTCATATGGAACAGGTGCTCCATATATTAACGGAGGTGATGTTGAAAACCGAGGAGTTGAATTGGCATTAAACTGGAATGATAATATTGGTGAATTCAGATATGGAGTTAACTTCAATATTGCTAAAAACAAAAATGAAGTAACTAAAATTGCCAACTCAGAACAAATTATTCATGGTGAATCAAATGTACTTAGTCAGGGAACAACTGAAATGTACAGAGCTCAGGTAGGCTATGCAATGGGTTATTTCTGGGGGTACAAAACAGCAGGTGTTTTCCAGAACCAGGAACAAATAAACAATGCAGGTCCAACCTTGCAAACAGATCCTCAACCAGGTGACTTGATCTTTGTTGACACAAATGAAGATGGTGTAATAGATGAAAATGATAAAACTGACATCGGTAACCCTCATCCAGACTTCCGTTTAGGTTTCAGTGTTAATTTTGCTTATAAAGGATTTGACTTTTCTGTAACAACAAACGGTGCCTTTGGTCACCAAATCGCTAAGTCATATCGCTCATTTGCTGATTCGTACGAGCAAAACTATACAACAGAAATTTTTGGAAGATGGCATGGTGAAGGTACATCTAATAAATTACCTCGTTTAACTGCTGGTAGTAACCAAAACTGGCAACAGATTTCAGACATTTATATTGAAGATGCAGATTATCTGAAGATTCAGAATATTTCTTTGGGTTACGACTTCAAGAAACTAATCCCTTCAATGCCAATGTCAAAAGCACGCCTATACTTTGCAGCTCAAAACTTATATACTTTCACAAAATACTCTGGAATGGATCCTGAAGTAGGATATGGTGTGGAAGATAGTTGGGCATCTGGTATTGATTTAGGATTCTATCCAAGTGCAAGAACTTATATGGTAGGTGTTAATATTAATTTTTAATGAATTAATGCAATGAAAAAACTAATATATTTATTTTCTCTCGCACTATTTTTCTCAAGTTGCGAAGATTTCCTGGATACTGAGAATCTTACAAAGAAGAACACGTCCAACTTCCCGGAAACGGTAACGGACGCAGAACAAATGCTTACAGCTATATACAATACATTGAGTACAGCTTCAGCGAATCCTCAGGATACTTATTTTTATGCAGCTAGTTTGGCCTCAGATGATCAGTTTGGTGGTGGTGGTGAAAACGACAAGTTAATGCAGGCGTTGGATCTATTGATGAATTATAACAATAGTATGTTGGAAAACTATTGGTCTGTGAGATACCAGGGTATCTTTAGAGCCAATACAGCTATTGAAACACTAGATAACTGTTCTGGTTGGGAGAGTGATGATCAACGTAATCAATTTATGGGAGAAGCATATTTCTTAAGAGCGTTCTTCTATTTTGAGATGGCATCTTATTTTGGCCAGGTACCATTGGTTGTAACCACTGAACCATTAAACCTTCCAAAAGCTGAACCTGCAGAATTATATGCTCAGATTGCTTCAGATTTAAAGAATGCAATTGAATTAATGCCAGATTACTCTTATACATCTGTAGAAAGTGGACATGCAACTAAATGGGCTGCAGAAGCTTTAATGGCAAGAGTATATTTATTCTATACTGGTTTTTATAATGAATCTGCACTTCCTCTTACTGATGGAAGCACTGTTTCAAAATCTGAGGTTGTAACCTGGTTGGAAGATTGTATTACAAACAGTGGACACACTTTAGTTGGTGACTACCGCGAGCTATGGGCATATACAAACTCATACACCGTTGAAGATTACGATCTTACATCAGAAGAAGGATTAACTTTTGCAGAAAACGATGCTAATATCAATCCAGAATCAATGTTTGCTATCAAATATTCAAACTTTGCTAGCTGGAGCACAACTATCGGTTATTCAAACCAATATATGTTACACTTTGGGTTACGTGGTGGCCAGGCTTATTCTAATACATTCCCATTCGGACAAGGTTGGGGTGCAGGTCCTGTGAACCCAACACTTTGGGAAGACTGGGAAGCAGCTGAACCAACTGATATGCGTCGTGAAGCTTCTATTATTGATCTTCCAAATGAATTACCAAACTATTCAAAAGGTGGATGGAATGACTTTGTACAGGAAACTGACTACTGGCAAAAGAAATATTGTCCGGTTACTGCATATAAATCAGATGGATCACTTGCTTCATCATACAGTGTTCTTATGTACGGTACAGAAGACAATATGCAATTAGATAATGTTAAAGATCTTGTACTAATTCGTTTGGCTGATGTTTACCTGATGCATTCTGAGTTAACAGAAACAAGCACTTATATGAACATGGTACGTGAAAGAGCAGGCCTGGATGATGTTAGTTATTCTTTGGAAAATCTTAGAAACGAAAGACGCTGGGAATTAGCATTTGAAGGAACACGTTGGAACGATATTCGTCGATGGGGTATTGCTGCTGATGTGTTACAAGCTCAAATAGGTGTTGATTGTTATTTTAAAGGTAACCCTGATGTAACCAAAGCTTTTGGAGGTGGATACGCTGCCCGATATGAAGCTACTGAAGGAGGTTTCTTCCCTATTCCTGAAAACCAGATTAGCCTATCTGACGGAGTGCTTGAACAAAATCCAGGTTGGGGAACCGGTGCAGGAGCTGAATACACAGGTTGGAATTAATGAACTAATATTAAAAGAATGACAATGAAAAAATCAATAATATATTCTCTGCTTTTAATAGCATTAGGTTTCATTGCTTGTGATCCTATAGAAGACAGAGAAGACATAGGAGGAGCCATTACAGCAGCTGATTTAGAGGTTACTGCAACTCCTTTAGTTATTAATGGAATAAATACCAATAAAATAGTTCTTGAGAACCACAGCCCGGTTTTGTCACATTGGAATTACGGAATTGGTACCTCAACAAAAAGCATTGATACTGTTTTGATGGTGGTTGAGGGTACTTCAACAATTTCTTTTACTGGATTAAATCCAAATGGTATAAAAATCACCAAAGAGATTGATGTTGATGTTCAGGATTTATATTTCGAAGTATCTCCTTCATGGGGATATTTATGTGGATCTGGTGAAAAAGAATGGGTTTGGGATGAAACTCATGCAGATGGAGTATTTGGTAACGGTGGTTACCTGGGTAACACAGCTCCCGGCTGGTGGAAAATTTATATCAATGATATAGAAGGCCAGGCAGAAGGAGAAGGTAGTGGTGCTTCAATGGTATTTTCTACTAATGGTGCTTCATTAACTAAAAACTATAACACTGGAGCAAGTGCTGCAGGTACTTTTAGCTTTGATATGAATGCGACCACTGCTGATGGTAATGGTGCTATCTGGGCTCAAGGAATGCTTTACACTAAAAATGTTACAGTGCTTTGTGGTAAATCCATTAATGAAGGTGACATAGATGTAAATGACTATGATATCTTAACATTAAACGATACAAACATGACACTTTCTTACCATGCTGCTGGAACAGGAGCATGGGGAGAAGCCTGGTTCTGGAATTTCAGGGCTGCAGATTAATTAAAACTCGGTTTTTAGATTAAGAGAGGGCATTAATTGCCCTCTCATTAATTAAATTTGCTACTTCAAATCACGAGGATATGAATAATTGGAGATGGATATTAATACTGTTTGTAGCAACCCTAACCTTTTGTAAACCAAATAACGAAAACTACCAGATTAATGGTAAGCTGCCTACTCAAGATTTTGATGGCGAATATGTATATTTGGTTCCTTTCGAAAATGCCACTCAAAATACAGTGGATTCTACATTAATTCATGAGGGGAAATTTGTCTTCAGAGGTTCTAGTGAACAACCAGAGGTCTGTATTTTAAGAACCCGCCCTCTTCTTCGTCTTCAACTGGAAGAAATACTAATCATTAAAGAACCTGGAATTCTTAATGTTACCCTGGCATCTACCAGTTATGCACAAGGAACAGTTTCAAATGACTCTTTACAGAAATGGAAAGAAGTCAAATCCAATATTGACAGCATGTTCAGGCAAGTATTGATACAATACAAATCAAGTTCTGATTCATTAGCAAAACAAAAAATTTCTTTAAAATTGGATTCTTTAAAAGAGTTAAGTTCCAACTTTAATCAAGCTTTTATCGAAACAAATAAAAATAACACTGCAGGTGAATTTGTACGCAAAATATTAGGCAATAACCTCTCAAAAGAGTAGATATTCATTAGAAAGCAAATCATATAGCTTTCAAGAAAAAGGGGAATACAGTGGCAACGTCATTATCAGAAAATATCCGTATTAATAAGTCAATCAGATTTACTTTACTTCTGATACCAGGATTGTTTGTTTTTCTTTTCTACTCACTCACCTTTAAATACCACCTGTTTTTTAAAGAACAAATTACTTTATTTATTTACTCTCCTGAGTATCTTCTTTCCTACTTTAATAAGCCCGGAGGACTTGCTTCTCTCGCTGGTGATTTTTTCACACAATTCTTTTATTTAAAAACTGCCGGCCCCTTATTAATCACATTGATATTTTATATCAATTGGGTATTATTCTACAAAGTAATTAACCCATACTTCAGCTCAGAAAAAAATTTAATCTGGTTTATCCTTATTCTGCCTTTGACAGAATCATTAATGCATTATCATATTGGATATACCATAACTCATTCTCTGTCTTTAATACTTACACTTCTCATCTTTATCATATCAAGAAGGATTCTTTCATCCAGGCAAAAACAATTTCTGTTTCCTTTATTTATTCTTTTTGGCTACCTGATTTCTGGAGGAACGATTGTCTTATATTTTATATTTCAGGTTTTTGAATTCTTAAGGCAAAAATCCATTCATTATATAGCTAACATACTGGCATTAATATTTGTAATCTTTATTCCTGTCATTCTAAGATCTTATTTTTTGGTGACTATTGAGGAGGCATACCTATATCCTTTTAATAAACTTATATATCTTTTACCATCAGCACTTTCTACTATCTACATCATCCTAAATTTAATATGGCCTGATAAAATACTAAGTCTTAGATCGTCAGTGATTATTTCGTCGATTATCTTAATCATAGTAATTTGGAAAGACCGTCCGGATTTCAACCGTGAAAAACTTTTATCTCTTTCTTGCGAAGGTTATTTTGGTAATTGGAATAAAGTATTGCATCTATCAGCAGAATACAAACTCGAAAATCAGCTTGCCAGTTACTTTACAAATATTGCTCTTGCAAAATACAATGCCTTACCAGCGCATTTACTTGAATACTACCAACCTTTTGCAGAAAGTCTTTTTTTACCTCTTGGCAGACAATCTGGTTGGCTCAATATTTTTTCGAGTAACGAAGCCTATTATCAAATAGGCGACATGAATCTGACACAACACTCTGCCCATCTGGGACTAATATTTTCACCCTATAACAGAAGCTCTCGTATGGTTAAGCGACTTGCAGAAACCAATATGATTATTGGTGAAAAAGAAGCCGCTTTGAGATACCTTGGTATGCTCGATAAAACACTTTTTCATCATCAATGGGCTCAGAAAAGAATCGGAATGATTCACAACCGGCAAATAATAAGCAAAGAGCTTCTTGACAAACAGTCTTTTTTGCCTCAGGCCGATACATTGCGCAAGGGCGAGGATAACCTTTCTGGTCTTAGACTATTGGCAAATTCCAATCCTGACAATCAATCTGCTATAGATTACCTTTTATGTTATCATCTATTAAACAAAGATTTACAGTCATTTAAAGAAGATTTTGAAAAATACTTCACCTTCAATCGTCAGTTACCCCGATTATATGGAGAGGCACTTTTAATCATCCTTTACCAGCAAAAGGCATCAACAGAAGAAATAAGTCAATATTTTTTACCTTCTTCGTTGATGAAAGAGTTTGTTGAATACACCGAGGCTTATAGCAAATCAAATGGTCAGTTAAGCAATTTATCAAACCAATACAGATACACATATTGGTTCTTTTATCATTTTGCCCAAAAAAGTAAGGAATGAAGCTATCCTATCTCATCATATTATCCTTTAGTCTGCTAATCGGTTGCCGTCAGCGTATTCAAACTGACAAGGTATTGCCAGTCTATCCACCTGTGTACCCTGATTACACTGAGGTAACCATCCCTAAGAACATAGCACCTTTAAACTTCATGATAAAAGATGACATAACAGCAATTCAGGCAGTTATTAAGGGTGATCAAAACCAAATGGTTTTAAATGGTACTAATACGATACGTTTTAATCTGAAAAAATGGAAACAGCTGCTGCTTGATGAAAAGAAACTTGCCGTAACTGTGAGTGTTCAAAAGAATAATGAATGGATTCAATATAAATCATTTAACTGGTACATTGCTGACGAAGAAATTGATCCATACCTCAGTTATAGATTGATTGAACCGGGATATGAAGTCTGGAACAAAATTCAATTGGCTGAACGATGTATTGAAAACTTCGATGAGAATATTTTTGCTGATAATAACCTTACTGAAGGATCCTGTATGAATTGTCATATATACAATAACCAGAATCCATCGCAATCCATGTTTCATATCAGAGGGAAACATGGTGGAACTGTTTTAAACAACAACGGTAACCTTCGTAAACTCAAAACTAAAACCGACAAAATGCTTTCTAATGCAGTGTATGGTGGTTTTCATCCTGGTGGGCGATATGCAGTTTTCTCAACCAATTACATAATTCCGGAATTTCATGCTCAAGGGAGCAAGAAACTGGAAGTTTATGATACAGCTTCTGATTTAGCAATTCTTGATTTTGAAACCAATCAATCCATCACAAATCCTCTCCTGACAGATTCGTTGAATTTTGATACGTTTCCTGTATTCTCTGCTGATGGGAATAAAATATACTATTGTGGAGCGAAAGCCATTGACGTACCGGATAGCATTCAAAAACTTAAATACAGTATTTGCAGCATTTCTTTTGATGGCGAAAAGGGTGAAGTTGGCACTTCTGTTGACACCTTATGGAATGCACGTATGACCAACCATTCAGCCTGCCACTTAAAACCATCTCCGGATGGGAAGCACCTGCTTTTTACCGAGGCTGATTACGGCACCTTTCCCATCTGGCATCGTGAAGCTGATTTAAGACTCATAAACCTTGAAACAGGTAAAATTGATTCGCTCAACCAGGTAAATGGAGACTATTCAGATAGTTATCACAGCTGGTCATCGAATAGTCGCTGGTTTGTTTTTGCCAGTAAGCGACAAAACGGAATTTATGGTCAACCATATTTTTGTTACATCGACAAAAATGGTGTAGCACACAAACCTTTTGTTTTGCCTCAAAAAAATCCCGATTTATATAACATTACCCTTAAATCTTATAATATTCCTGAATTATCCTTAGGACCTTTGCCATTTGATGCCATGGATATTGAAAGACTTTATTGGAAACAGGAAGCAGAACCATTCAGCGACAAAGAAATTTAATACTTTTAATCTGTATGAAAAAATTCTCACATCATATCATTTCACCCTTTGCTTTCGGAACAATTGTGTATCTGTTTTTTACACTATTGTATCCATATCATTTACATTATCAGGAACAATATCAATTATTTTTATTCACGGGTGATTACTTTCAATCATACCTCAACATACCTGGTGGGATGAGTGATTATATTGGCAACTTCCTTACTCAGTTTTATTTTTATCCTTCTGTCGGAGCCATATTTATTGCATTTCTGTTGGTTCTGATTCAACAACTCACTTGGAAAACAGTAAAAAACACAGAGAAAAGCTCAGTATACTTTCCTTTAACATTTATACCTTCCATACTTTATTGGGCTTTACTTTGTGATGAAAATTATCTGCCAGGTGGATTGATTTCCCTGGTTTTTCTAATGGTATTTATATCCATCAGAATAACTATAAAATCAGAGAACCTTAAAAGTATTTTTGCTGTGTTGTCAATTCCTGTACTCTATTGGATAGCTGGAGGAGCGGTTGTATTTTATGTGCTTTATTCAGTGCTTGCAATACTTTTTATTCGAAAGGAAAGAACAGCCAGAAATACCATTATTACTTTCATACAAGTCGGTTTAGCAATATCATTACCATTTATAGCTAAAGCCATTTTAATTCAACATCCAATAATTAAAATGTGGATAGGTGTTAACTTTTACAGTTTCCCCAATACATTCCCGTTTTATGCAGGTGGCGTCTTTTTGCTTAGTGTTCTGCTTCCATTCTTCATTAAATCATTAATGATAATAAGATTTCATTTTAAATGGGCGATAACAGTTCTGTACGTGGTTATTATTATTGCTGGTTTTGTTACCATTAAAACTTCATCCGTTTTTGATAAGGAAGAAGTAATGGCTTATGATTTTCATACTCGTATGCGTCAATGGGATAAGGTCATTGCAATGGCTGATAAAAAATCTCCATCCAGTCCTTTATCTGTTTCTTGTCTGAATCTTGCTTTGGCAAAAAAAGGCATGCTGGCCGAACATATGTTCGAGTACTACCAAAATGGAACAGGAGGTCTGTTGCCCGATTTCAAAAAAGATTTTACTATACCTATGGTAACAGGTGAAATCTATTACCAACTTGGTTTTATAAACACGGCTCAGCGATACACCTTCGAAGCGATGGAGGCATTGCCGCTTTATCAAAAGAGTGCACGTACGATGAAACGACTGGCTGAGACGAACCTTATCAACGGAAACCGCGCATTGACGCTGAAGTATCTGAAGATATTACAGAAAACTTTGTTTTACAGTAAATGGGCTACTGCTTTAAGTAAAGTAATTGATGATCAGGAAATCTTACTGCAACATCCTGAATATGGTTGGTTAATGACTCATAAAATTCAAAATGACTTTTTCTTTAGCGAAGGAGAAAAAGACATGATGTTAGGGCAACTATTTACGGCAAATAATAAGAACAGGACTGCCTATGAATATCTGATGGCTTATTGCCTTCTCAACAAAGACTTGAATCATTTTATGCAATACCTTTCACTGGCTCAAACCATTGGTTATAAACAAATGCCTATAAGCTTTCAGGAAGCCTTTATTTACAGTTGGAAAATGACATCACAGAAAGCCCCAAAGTCGATGCCTTCCTTTATCTCAAATGAAAAGATACAGAGTGCCAATGCATTTCTTTCTAAGATGAATCTTCCGAATGCCTCCGAAGTATTAAAGAAAGACTATGGAAAAACCTATTGGTATTATTTGCAGTTCAGAAATTAAAATACTGAAAAAATGAAAAATCTGTTCATCCTCATATCAGCAATGGTTTTATTGAATGCATGTAATGAAACCATCAAAGTAAAAGAAACATATTCATCAGCTCCTGATCTATATCCGGATTATAATGGGGTTACCATTCCATTTAATATAGCACCTTTAAATTTTAAGGTGAATGATGAATATTCAAAAATCGACGTAGTTCTTGAGAGTAAAAGTGAATCTTTGCATATTCAACAAAACGAATTTGCTGACATTCCTGTCGACTCATGGAAAGAACTCCTGAATTCTTCAAAAGGTGACAGCATCAGAATAACAGTATCAGTGCAAAAAAACAATGCCTGGTATGCCTATCAGCCCTTTTATATTCATGTTTGTGAAGATGCTGTTGATGATTATCTGGCATACCGTTTAATCGCTCCCGGTTATGAAGTTTACAGTAAAATGGGAATTTATCAGCGATCGCTGCAGGATTTTGAGCAAGATGCTATTTATGAAAACACACTGGTTCAGGGAAGTTGCGTAAACTGCCATTCTTTCAAACAAGGATCAGCCAAAGATATGAGTATGCATATCAGAGGCAAGCTGGGTGGAACTGTTTTACTTACAAATAATAAAATGGAAGTGCTGAAAACAAAAACCGACAGTACGCTGTCGAAGTTTGTATATCCATACTGGCATCCGTCAGGCAACTATATTGCCTATACATTAAATGATACGCACCAGGTTTTTCATTCATCAAATAACAAGCGAGTAGAAGTTTTTGATAATGCATCAGATGTGATTGTTTACGATATCAACAAAAATGAAATTATTAAATGCGAGGCACTAATGTCTGATTCTGTTTTTGAAACCTTCCCTTCATTTTCACCGGATGGTAAGACTCTCTACTTCTGTTCGGCTAAAATGGAAGTGATGCCCATGGAATATACCAAAGTTCATTACAATTTATGCAGCATTGGTTTTGATCCCGAAAGTGGTACCTTTTCAAATAAGGTAGACACCTTATTTAGGGCAGCAGACATTGGTAAGAGCGTAACATTCCCCCGACCATCACCTGATGGAAAATACCTAATGTTTACATTGGTTGATTATGGTAATTTTTCAATCTGGCATAAAGAAGCTGACCTTTATTTACTCAATACTGAAACCAATCAGGTAAGATCAATCAATGAGGTAAATAGCGACGATACAGAAAGCTATCACTCCTGGTCGACAAACAGTAAATGGTTTGTTTTCAGTAGCCGGCGATTAGACGGATTGTATACACGCCCCTTCATCGCTCACATTGATAACGAAGGTAAAGTTGGAAAACCATTTCTTCTGCCTCAGCAAAATATCAGTCATTACGACGATCTTTTATTTTCATATAATATACCGGAGTTTATAACAGAAAAGGTTAATATTGACATTCCGGAGCTGGAGAAGAAACTGGAAGGTGAGAAGAAACAAGTTGGGATTAGACAATAGGAAAGAAATAATAAATGTTTGGGAAAGTGATTCAAAGAGATTATAAAATAATAGTGCCAATTACTACGGGTGAATTAAAGAGCCAGTGGAAAAGTTGTATTGAACAACTTAAAGAATTTAAACCGGGCAGTATTTTTAAGATCAGTATTTTTGTGGGTGCTGAAAATTGGGAAGAAGCATTTACAAACTTTACACACGAAATTCGTTCATTATTTTCTGATAAATGTCCGGCATATACAATACTAACACAAGCCCCCGGAAATGATAAAGTCACACTGGAGGTTGGGGTCATCAATGATGAACGGGTAAAAATCACTTATAATAGCTTTCACAGCACCCCTTATTCCTTAATTGAATATAATGGCACCAAAGAACTTTGGGCTTCAGGAATCGGACTTACCTTAAAAACAGATGATATAAGTTCATCGGCCAGGCATGCTTTTGAAGAAATGATTACGCTTCTTTCTAAAGAAGGCTTTACATTGAATAAAGTAGTCAGACAATGGAATTACATTCCGGAAATATTGAATTTTGAATTACGAAACGAAAAAGAACAGCAACATTACCAGCTTTTTAACGAGGTTCGTAAACATTATTATAACCAGTATCGAACCATTGAAGGATATCCGGCTGCAACCGGCATTGGAATTGCAGCAGGAGGTGTATCAATAGATATTTGTGCCATTCAGCCTGCTCATGAAAACTCTGTTTACTCAGTTAATAATCCTGAACAACTAAATGCTTATCATTACCGCCAAGATGTACTGGTAGGTGAATTAGCTGAAGGATCAACAGTGAAACAGGCACCTCAGTTCGAAAGAGCTAAACTAGTTACTGATAATAATACCTTGTTTATATCAGGTACTGCATCCATAAAAGGTCAATATACAATCGGTTTAAACAATGCAAATGAGCAAACACAAACAACTCTGGAACTGATTCATAATTTAAAACTGGCTGCAAAACAGACGACCAAAAACCTTGATGAGTATTCATTGAATTTCTCATATGCCAGAATTTACATTAAAAGGACAGAAGACTTTGAATCAGTCATGTCGATTTGTACAAAAGAACTTCCGAACACTCCTCTAAATTTTGTTCAGGCTGATATCTGTCGCGATAACCTTTTAGTTGAAATTGAAGCTGAAATGCAATATAATATTGGAGATAATCAAGCAATAGATACTTTTATAACACAAACAGCCTGTTCGAATTGCCGCTAAATTAAGATGATAGATTATGAAAATGGTTGAACTGATACAACAACGCCGTAGCTGCAGAATTTATACTGATCAACAAGTTGAGACAGAAAAACAGGAAGAACTGAAAAAAATTCTGTTGTGGTCACCTACTTCTAAAAATAACCGCCCCTGGGAATTTGTTTTTGTAGATGATAAGTTATTGCTTCAACAACTTTCGGAATGTAAACCTCACGGTGCATCTTTTATAAAAAATGCTCCTTTAGCCATTGTTATTCTTGCCGATCCTGAAAAAAGTGATGTTTGGATTGAAGACACATCTATAGCTGCAGCTTTTCTTCAAGCAGGGGCAGAAGACATAGGATTAGGCAGTTGTTGGGTACAAATTCGAAACCGTTTTCATGCTTCCGGTATAAAAGCATCCGAACAGGTTAAAATGCTACTGAACGCTCCCACTCATTTAGAAACAGCTTGTATCATAACCATTGGCTATAAAGGCAAAGAAAGGCGCCCTTATAACAATGATGACTTGTTGAATGAAAGAATTCATCACAACACGTTTTAACAAAAAGAAGACTACATAAGTTAAAGCCTCTTAACTTGCCAAAAAACTAACCTCAAACCCTGTTTTATCTGAATTGGGTGTAATTGTAAAAGTATTATCCTGCTTCAACTTTACCCCATCCTTCACGGCAATGGTTTTTAGTCCCTGCTTTATTAATTTAGCATCAGCTGGATCGCAATTTTTGTTAAAGTGCAAATGCAAAACAGCTGGATCCTGCTTATTAAAGCGGATTAAGAAATTATTGCGCTCCACAAAAATCAAATCTTGATGAGCATAGGTAGGTTCTAATCCAATATAATTAAGCATGTGCCTGACTACCCCTATCGGAATCTTTATGTCTTTATTTTTCATGGGATTAGATTAAAGTTTGAAACTTATTTACACGATGTACTCGAACACGAACTACATGATGATGGAGAACATGAAGCACCACCTTCAGTCATCATTTCGCTGGATTGAAAGGGTGGTAAAGCTTTATGATACATTAGATCAACATTAAATGTCAACATGGTTCCTATGGCTTTGTAAACAGAAATTCCCATTTCCTTAAAAACCTTTAATGCCATTACCTGAATATCAGGTGTGATGATAGCTTTGATTTTTTGAAATCTAACCCACTCAGACAAATCTTTAATATCAGTTCGATCTATCACTTCAACATTACCTGTTTGGGTATCATACAATCCCATCAGTCCACATTTTGTAAAGTCATCCGATAAGAATAACTGTAACTCACCACTCGCTCCTGCTGCTGGAAATCCTATTTTCATATCCTCAGTTTTTATGTAATTGTTATTTTATTTCATCATCGCAACTGTTTTGAGTTTTGCTTTTGGGGCAACTCAATAATGCCCTATCAATCTCTTCCTTCATTAATTCTTTTGCCAGAACACTGTCGAAACCACAACCATAGTTTTGTCCAACCCTGATTAAAGGTCTTTTTATTAAATACGGATCATCAATCATGGCCTGCAAGGCTTCTTCTTCACCAAAGTTAGCAGGGTTAATTTCACCCGATTTAATGCGGGGTGCACTAACATTAAACCATTCAGCAAACGGACGGGTCGACAAATATTTCGCTAGCACAGTTGTTGTCCATGGCTCCTCAAGCAAGTTATATGCAATAACTTTATAACCTTTATCCTTAAGTAATACCTTTTGCTTTGTATTATTAATGCATCCTGGCTTTTCGTAAAAATGTACCTCCATAACTTCAACATTTTTGTCATTCATCATTCGAAAATCATCTGCAGATAAAATAAAACAAGCTACATACCAAAGAATCTATCGAATTGATAATCTGCAACCATAAGGTATCAATCCGACATTATGGTAGGATATTTATAACCTTGATAACAAATCTGAAGTACATCTATTTTTCATCTAAAAACTTACACTCTAAGTATTCCCATCTGAAAATTTTTGTCGTAACTTGTATATAGACGTTAGAAGAAACCAAATGAAAACTAAATTTCTAATATGGATTTTTTTAATCTCTTTGTTTACAAGTTTATGTAATGCACAAATATTTGCTAAACAGGATAATCCTCAAAAGTTATCACTTTCCAACATCCCCAGAAATTCTGTTCTGAATGAAGATCTTCTGATATTCTCTTACCAACGTATAATGTCCCAAACCGATTCATTTGGATTTACATTCAAAGCTGGCATCATGATTTTCGATCCATTTTTATGGGTTGCAGACTTTGGAATCATTACCGGCCATTCGAAACATTATTTTGAAGCTGCAATTGGAGGTATTGCAGAACCTGCTTTTGGCGATTTTGCTATGATTACCATTCGTGCTAATTATCGCTATCAGGCAGAAAAGGGATTTGTTTTTAAGGTTGGCCCATTTGCAGGCCCACCTGATAATTTTATCATACCACTAGTTTCAATTGGTTATGCTTTCTGAGATTTTTGATCGAACAAAATTGAAGAATTTATCACCACTACCCTAACCTATTTCCTGATTACACGTATTCAATCTATTCATATTAAAAAGGGGAAAAAGAGGAAATTTTTACTATTGTTATTAATGGGTTGGACTATCCAATCTCAGGCGGCTGATCATGACTTATCCATATCAAGATGGTTGTTACAGCAATCAGCAGGTGATTTAGGAGATGCCGAAACAGTGCGTTTCGAAATTGAAAATCTGGGACTAAACGAAGAAAGTAATTTCACAGTGGCTTTCTCTCTTGATGGTGGCAATACCTTTATTGAAGAAACTTACACCTCAGCAGTTCCAGTAGGTGCAAAAAGAACACATACGTTTACAGCCAAAGCAAATTTAAGCACTGACGGTGCTACTTATGTTATTATTGGAAAAGTTTCTTTAGTTGGAGATGAAGATACTTCCAATGACCAGATTGAAGTTTCGGTTGTGAATAAAATGATAGGTGATGATTGTGATGATCCTTTTATTATGGATCTGGCAAGAGGTGTAGCATTTACCGATACCAGAGATATCACCCCGTTTGGTGACGATTATGGTTACAACTCAGGATGGGGAGCTCCTAATTATCTGCAGGATCGGGAAGTGTTCTATCAATTCCAGACGACTGCTCAAACAAGCTATTTAGATGTTGTGCTAAATTCTAATTATCCAGGCAGTTTTTCACCTAAAGTTGCCGTACACGTAATCAATGCTTGTCCTTCAGTGTCTTTTACCACCGCAAGTTCTGGTTATGGAATAGGTAACTTCGATGCAGAGGTAAAGAATGCATACCTGTACTATGCACAAACCTATTATGTAGTGGTTTCGAAATGGGAAACATATAATTTTACCTATGACCTTAAAGTTACTCTGTACGAACAAACTGACTTTAAGTCATTTGAATTTAAAGATTTAACTTCTTCCACAACTATTGATTACGATAATCACTCAATTATGGTAACAGTTCCTTATGGCACTAATTTGTCAACATTAACACCTGTATTTGAGACTCCAGCCTATGCCGATGTTTGGAAGGATGGAGCAATACAAGCCAGTGGAATTGAAGTTATCGATTTTAGCAGCCCGGTAACTTTTTCTGTAATTCAAAATATTGGAGCAGGTCTTTCCCAGGATTGGAGCATTACAGTACAGGAAGATGTTGCCAATAACATTGCTCAATCAGATTTGGATGATATCACTATTTCACCTAATCCGGTTACAGACATTTTAAATATTGAACTAAGTTCGATTGACAATACAACTGCAAAAGCATCCATAATAAATTGTGCTGGCAGCTTAGTTCAGGAATTTAAATTATCTTCCAGTGAAAATCAGATAAATTTATCCAGTTATTCACCTGGTTTATATTTCATCCTGATAGAAAGAAATGGAAAGCAGATAATCAAAAAATTCATTAAAAAGTAAAAATCAGGAGTCATACGAATTAAGTATGAGTATTAACTTATTTGACTATTCATTTATAAAATATAAAAGCCTGTTTTCATTTTTGAAGACAGGCTTTTTCACGACAATAACGGCCGATTTTATTTCGCGATGCGTTAGTTTAATTTTAATATCTCAATATCAGCAATGGGACGGACAAACGAGTCGTTAAAACGACCCAACTTTAATAATTCAGCCCTTGCTTTAATAGATTCTTCTTTGTTATTATATACACCATAAACATACCGAGTATATCCATCAGAACATTTGTAGGATTGAATATCGTCTTTGTTCAATCCTTTAAAATATATGAATGCAAAAACAGGCTTTCGCTTCAACGCCAATATTTGTACGGTATAATAGTCAACGTTCTTAACGTTTTGCATTTCAAGTATTATCTGTTCTTCAATCTGCTTTGATTCCTGCTTAAAATCCTTTCCGGCAATCATTTGTACCAGAGGAGGCTCCATTCTGATTTCTTCAAAGGAATAGACTGGTGCTTCAGTTTCTTTATATGCCATTTGCGGAGTCACATCTATTACAGATGCCCTTAGATCTTTTTCACCCTGTTTCTCCTGAATGTTATACTCCTGTCCTGTTTCAAGAAACATCAAATACTTACCCGACTCCTGATTTGGTCGATAGTCACCTACCAATTCATTATCTGATTGACGGGTTACCATTATTCTTAATGATCCTTCCTCCAAGACTTTTTTATCATTTACTTCTCCTTCAATGATAGCCAGTTCACCTTCAAATGCATCATCAAACTCAACCTTATAAATATCCGAACCACCATAATTATCATTGAATCGGGCAGATGCATAATATGCTTTACTTTTATCCAAAGTAGGTATGAAGAAAAAATCATCATCTGGAGTATTTATAGGATAACCTAAATTCACAGGCGCTTCCCAGGTACTATCAGCTCTCATCTGCGTAAAAAACACATCCAATCGGCCCATACTGTTATGCCCTTCCGAAGCAAAATATAATGTTGTACCATCCGGATGTATCATGGCGGTTTCTTCATCGTATTTTGTATTTACAACGGGTCCCAGATTATGAACCTGCCCCCATGAACCATCTGTATTTTTCTTAACCATGTAAATATCGGTTCCTCCATATCCCCCTTCTCGATTACTCACAAAAAACAAAGTACTTTTATCTGCTGAAAGTGAGGCATGGGTTTCATCTGCCGGTGTATTGATCGGATACGGCAACTTCTCCGGTTCTTGCCATTCTCCGTTAACCATACGACTGACGTAAATACTCTTTCCTTCATCATCGTTACGATAGATAAATAATTCATTGCCATCAGCCGATAAAGACAGGGCTGATTCATGTTCAGGATTCTTGAAGAAATGTTTTAACGATGAAGCAGTGTCCCATTCTCCATCAAATTGAGCCGTATAAATTTTTTCAGGGTATTGTCCATCCTCATGTTTGGATAGCTTTAAATCTTCTCTTCTCGATGTAAAAATGACTAAATCTTCAAATACTGATACCAATGGACTATGATCATCGTATTTACTATTTATTTTCTTCCCAAGGTTAGTAATGGTTATATCGATTGGATTCTGCAAAAATATCTTAGCATTTTCACACATATTCATTTCCTTCTCGATCATTTCGAATAAATCAGTATTTGAACTATCAACATTCTTCCGGATATATTCATATACATCCAAAGCCTTATCGGTTTGCATAATAACCTGATAACTCTTGGCGAGTGTTAGTTGCAAATCTATTCCTAAATCTGAGAAAGAATCTTCAGGCCCTAATTGTGCAAAACCTTTTTCGAGATATACAACGGCTGTATCCGCACTGTTATTTAAGTTCAGATAGCAAATTCCAAGATGAAGATAACCCTCAACAAAACCAGGAGATTCATTGATTATTTCTTTAAAAGCATCGATTGCCTTGTGATAATCACCCGCATCTTCGTATTGAATTGCTTTATTTACATCCCTGGTTTTAACATTGTTAACAGGGTCGATTTGTCCGGAGGCAAAAATCTGTATTGCCCCCAATAAGATGATACTTATAGAATATCTTAACCCCTTATACATAAAGAACTCCACTCTTTATCATACATACAAATAAAGTCAATTTTTTGTAATCATCTCTATCTCAGACCAAAATTAACCAATAAAGTATCTAACAAGTTTTTAACAATTTTTCATTAACATTTGTTTGTATCTGATTTACTGTACCTTACGTACGTCTAAATATTTTCGACTCATTTTTTAGATATGCTACACAGGAACTACAAAGGATTGTCGTCTAACTTTTAAACCATTAAATTAAAAAAACATGAAAAAATTAATATTAGGTGCATTTCTAACAATTTTTATAGCCAGTGCAAGCCAGGCTCAAAATCGCCCTAGTCCTGAGGAGCGTGTAAAGCAACAAACTGAGCAAATGGCTAAAGACCTGAATCTAACTGAAAAACAAAAAGAACAGGTAACTGAACTTAATAAAAAGTTTGGTGAGAAAATGAAAAAAATGCGTGACGAGAATCAGGGGAACAGAGAGAAGATGCGTGAAGCCATGGGTGAGTTGCGAACAGAACGTAATACAGAACTTAAAAAGATATTAACTGACGAACAATATAAAAAGTACCTTGAGCTGGAAGAAAAAAGAATGAAAGAAAGAGGTAACAGAGGTCCGGGAGGAGATCGTCCAAACCGTTAAAATCAGAATTCTATTATAAGATTTGGGTTTAAATACATTCAACCTGCAGCTAAAGATGTTGCAGGTTTTTTTTTATACAATGCATAATCCATCTAAAAAGCTTAATTTCGCAGCTGAAAATACATTATAATGGATTCAACAAGACAAAAGAAAATATCACGTTTATTACAAAAAGAAATTAGCGAGCTATTTCAGAAAGAAATGCGTGAACTGGCGATGGGAGTTATGGTTACTGTAACAGTTGTTCGAATCTCACCCGATTTAGGTCAGGCTAAAGTTTATTTAAGCATATTCCCGGCCAATAATATTGATGAAGTGTTTAACCATATAGTTGAAAACGGTCACCTGGTTCGATTTGCCCTTGGCAAAAGAGTGGGTAAACAAATGCGTATCATTCCCGAACTAAAATTCTTTAAGGATGATAGCCTCGATTATCTTGATAACATTGATCGCCTGTTAAAACAATAAAGCCCATGCAGTACGATCCAATAAAACGCTCTTTAGGAAAGGTATTCAATCAGACTCCTGCTCTCCGCATCCTGTTTTATCGACTTCTTGACCTACTATTGCTACGGTCGTGGTACATTCGTCGGGAATTAAAGAAGAAAGCTTCACAATCAAATACTGATTTAACGGTATTAGATGCAGGAAGTGGATTTGGGCAATACGATTATTTTATGTCATCACTGGGTAAGAAATGGAAAATTACCGGAGTTGATGTTAAAGAAGAACAGATTGCTGACTGTAATCAATTCTTTAATAAGATTGGCAGAGGCAACAGAGTTCAATTTGAGATTGGAGATCTTACAAAATATGTAAAGCCCGACACTTACGATCTAATACTTTCGGTTGATGTAATGGAACACATCCTTGAAGACGAACTTGTATTTGAAAATTTTCATAAATCAATGAAAAAAGGTGGAACATTACTTATTTCAACTCCTTCTGACCAGGGTGGGTCTGACACCCATCATCATCACGAAGAAGATGGCATTCATGGATTTATCGATGAACACGTGCGTGACGGTTACAACGCCAATGATATCAGACAAAAGTTGGGAAAAGCCGGTTTTTCAGAAATTGAAACACATTATACCTACGGAAAATCCGGCAGTTTATCCTGGAAATTATCAATGAAGTTTCCAATTCTGATGCTCAATGCCAGTAAGTTGTTTTTTATCATTTTACCGTTTTATTATATACTTACATATCCAATTGCTTTTATTCTGAATATTGCAGACACTGCATCAGAACAAAAAACAGGTACCGGCTTAATGGTGGTTGCCCATAAAAATAATAAATGAATATTGCCTATAACATAGCCCGCCGATATTTATTTGCTAAGAAATCACAAAATGTCATTAATATCATTTCTCTGATATCAATGGTTGGAGTTCTTACTGCAAGCATGGCATTATTGGTTGTGTTATCGGTATTTAATGGTTTACACGATTTTGTAGGTAATCTTTATGGAAACTTTGATCCGGATTTAAAGGTGGTACCTGTTGAAGGTAAAGTCTTATCACTGGATTCAATAGATCTGGATGCCATAAAACAAATTGAGGGAGTTGAGTTTATATCTCAGACAATAGAAAATCAAGCCTTACTAAAATTTGATAAACGAAGGGCTCCTGCTGTTGTGATTGGTGTTGACAGTATCTTTAATAAAATCAGTCGAATTGACTCCATTATAGTAGATGGAGAATTCAAACTACAGCATAATCAAAATAATCTGGGGGTTATTGGTGGAATTCTTGCCGATCAATTGGCCTTGCGATTAAATTTTGTCACTCCATTGGTAATATATGTTCCTAAACGTACTGGCAATGTAAACATGATGGCGCCACAGAATGCGTTTCTACAGGAATACATTAATCCGAGTGGAATTTTTATGGTTCAGCAGGTCGAATACGACAGCCAGTACTTAATTATTGGAATTGATCAGGCCCGTCGTTTATTTGAATATAATTCAGATATTGTTTCCGCCTTATACATTAAAGTAAAAGATCCGGACAAAGCAAATTTGGTTAAACTACAGATTGAAAAGATCTCAGGAAACCATTTGAAAGCTCTTAACCGCGAAGAGCAACACCAGTCATTTTACAAAGTAATGAAGGTTGAAAAGCTGATGGCTTACCTGATATTATCCTTCATACTGGCCATTGCTGCATTTAATGTAATTGGCACCATGTCGATGCTGATATTTGAAAAGAAAGAGAGCATATTCACTCTGAAAAGCATGGGAGGCGACAGGAAACTTATCACCCGCATCTTCCTTACTGAAGGATTACTTATTTCTCTTTTAGGTGTAATTATCGGACTACTGCTGGGAATTGTTCTTGTACTTGCACAGCAATATTTTGGAATAATTAAGTTCTCTGGTTCCGGTTCATTTATAGTTGATGCATACCCGGTTCAACTTGTTTGGAGTGATGTACTACTGGTGCTTGTTACGGTTTGTATAATAGCGTATCTGGCAGCATGGTACCCAGTAAAAGTAATCGTTAAAAGGTATTATTCCGAAACAGGAATGCCCTAACTTGAATAACGATCAGCTATTAGGTCCAATGTATCTAATACTCCCTGAATGCTTTTTTCAGTTAAGAGCTTAATTCTTAATTCACGAATATCTGGTAATTCGGTAAAGACTTTGGCCAGATGACGTCGGGCATGCAATATACCAGCCTTCTCATCAATATAATTAACAGATCGTCCGACCAGATCCTTTAGTATTTCAACCTCTTGCCGAATTGTCATTGGAGGTAACAATTCTCCGGTCTTCATATAATGCTTTATTTCTTTAAAAATCCATGGCCTTCCAATAGATGGTCGTCCAACCATTAAGGCATCCACACCATAACGGTCAATTAGCATTCGTGCCTTTTCAGGACCAGTAATATCACCGTTGCCAATAATAGGGATATTCATTCGTGGGTTGTTTTTAACCTTACCTATCAGGGTCCAGTCAGCCTTACCTGAATACATTTGTTCGCGTGTTCGTCCATGAATGGAAAGAGCCGCTATACCTAGATCCTGTAACTGCTCAGCCAGAGTCTCAATCACCAGACTATTCTCATCCCAACCTAATCTTGTTTTCACAGTAACCGGCACTTTAACAGCTTCAACAACTGTTTTAGTAATCTCAAGCAATGTTGGAATATCGCGTAACAAACCAGAACCGCTTCCTTTAGTAGCAATTTTTTTTACCGGACAACCAAAGTTTAAATCTATAACCTCAGGATTTGCTTCTTCAGCCAATATTGCAGCTTCTTTCATCAGGTCTACATCACCACCATACAACTGTATACCTACAGGTCGCTCATTCTCTGTAATTTCCAATTTACGAACCGTTCTGTTTACACTGCGCACCAGTGCCCTTGCCGAAACAAACTCGGTGAACATCATATCCGCTCCCATATCCTTACACAACGATCTGAAAGAGGGATCCGTTACACTCTCCATAGGTGCCAACAACAACGGATGCTCTCCTAAATCAAGACTTCCAATTTTCACTCTACACAAATTTTGGGCAAATATACAATATTCTCACAAGGGTAAATCGCTGTTAATTACTCGCATAAAAATGTGAATAACTTATTTTTTTTTAACTTTCCTTCAGTCAGTTTTTTATTTACCTTGTTTACCCGATATGCAGTGTGTAAAAATAACCATCGCCCTCTCATTTTTCATTTTTGTGCTATACTCTTGTTCGATAGATAACATGAACGAAGAGACTGCCATAAATGAAACAATTGTTGCTGCTCCTGATTCTATGGTTGTTGCACAGCTTATTCAAAAATCACTCGAGACCTACAACTCAAAACAAAATACCGATGAGGCATACGACAGTTTCTTAAAAGAAGCTGAAGAACTTGCTATCAACAATCACCTCAAATATCAGCTGTTCGATATTTATAACCTGGTTGGCAAACGACTGAGAAACAAATCGTATTATGCCAAGGCAATGAGTTTTCATCAAAATGCACTTGAAATTGCTGAAGAACTGGAAGATCCCTCTCTACTTGCTGAGATATACAACCAGATGGGAACTGTTTACAGACGTGTTGATGAAAACAGTAAGGCGCTGGATATGCATATGAAATCGCTAACCATCGCTGAAAACAATAAAGATTCATTTCATATAAGCACTGCCATTAATGGAATTGGTAATGTGAGTTTCAATCTAAACCGTAACCTGGCAGCTATTGAATACTTCCAGCGATCACTTGATCTTTCAAGAAAAATGAATAATGTTTTAGGTATGGCTATTAACACCAATAATATTGGCGATGCTTACCAAAGATTAAATAATCAGGACTCTGCACTTTTTTATCACTTCGAGTCATTGGATTACAACTCTAAGATAAATAGTAAAGTTGGTCAGGCAATTTGTTACAACAGTATCGGCAGGGTTTATACTGCGAAGAAACAATACCGACTGGCATTGGAATATTTATTTAAAGCCTTAGAAGCTAACACCGAGTCGGGCGATGTTATGAATGTAGCGATTAGTTACTCTAATATAGGTAGAACCTACCTTGATGACAACTACCCCGATGCAGCCATTTTATATTTGAATAAAGCCTTAAAAAATGCCCAGGCAATCGGATCGAAATATACTGCCGAAGAGGCTTCCAATTACCTTTCTCAGGCCTACGAGAAAAAAGGTATGATCAACAAAGCTTTGGAATATCACAAAATCAGTTCAGCATACCGCGATAGTACAATCAATGAAAAAAATATTTTTCACATGGCTATGGCGGAAGATAATTACCTGGAAAACACTCGTAAGCTTAAGGTGGAAGAATTAAGCAAACAGACTTTGTTGCAAAAAAATAAAATCGACAGGCAAAAATTCCACATCATAACAGTGATAATTGTTGCTGTAGTTATCTTTATTATCACTCTGTTATTTGCTTTTCAAATTCGTTTACGTAATCGATATAAAACACTAAAATTTCAGCAGCGCTTATTGAGAAGTCAAATGAATCCTCATTTTATATTTAACGCTTTAAGTGCTATACAAGTGTTTATCCTGGAGAATGACATGAATAAATCAAGTCATTTCCTTTCTGATTTCTCTAAACTGATGAGACAGGTTTTGCGAAGCAGTAACTTCGAATACATTTCTATTAATGAAGAAATTGAAATACTACAATACTATTTAAACCTTCAACAATTACGTTTTTCGCCACCTTTTGAATACGACTTATTTGTAGATGAAGAGCTCAAAAAATCAAATGCCATGGTTCCTCCTATGCTAATTCAGCCATTTATTGAAAATGCTATCGAACATGGAATCAGACCCATTGGCAATGGAGGTGAGATCAAAATCCGTTTTAAACGAGGTGGCTATGGCATTATTATTGAAGTAGAAGATAACGGTATTGGTATCGATTACGCTAAAAACATCAATAAAACAGGTAAGAACCATGATTCCATGGCGATTAAAATTACCCAGGAACGTCTGGATATTATGAGGAAAGATACAAGGAAAAAAACTGTTTTAGTGATTTATGATAAACGTAGCAAAGGTATAGAATCACAAGGAACCGTTGCTCATATAGAAATACCTGTAATAACCAATAAATCATAAAAGTGGGGAAGGATATGTCACAGATAAAATTGTTAATAGTTGAAGATGATTTATACAACCAAAGGGCTGTCGAAAAAACTATTGAAAACCATTTTCAGGAAATTGAAATAGTGGCAAAAGCAACAAGCGTGAAAGAAGGCCTGGAAGCGATTGAACAACATCATCCCGACTTATTAATTCTTGACATTCACTTAACCGACGGAACCTCATTTGATATATTACGCCAAAGCGATTACAATTCATACAAAGTAGTTTTCATGTCTGCCTATCACGAATATGCATTGGAAGCACTTAAATTTTCATCTGTCGATTTTGTATTTAAACCATTTGATATCAATGAACTTATCATCGCAATTGACAAGGCAATTGATGAAATAATGGATGAATCATATGACATTAAGATAAAAGCATTGTTCGATAATATCGATTTCCAGAATAAAAACAAAAAAGTAGTTCTTCAGGGAAAACACAATGTAAAAGTTTGCCAGGTAGAAGAAATTGTATGGGCCAAAGCAATTGTTGGCGGCGCTAATTTTTATTTTGAAGATGGAAGCTACTTTTTCACAAGTAAACCTTTAAGACGATACGAATCCATTTTGTCAACACACGCTTTTTTCAGATGTCACCCCCATTATTTAATTAATCTTCTGAAAGTAAAAGAAGTAAAATACGACATGAAGCGAATTCATATGACAAACGATGATGAAGTTGCTTTTGAAACACGACGCTACAACCAACTAATCAACGCCTTGCATCCAAATATTCATAATTAATCCTTTTTAACATTTGGATCTTCAATAAAAAGAAATATTTTTAAAACCTTTTTAATCAACATACAGTACTATAATCTGATGTTGAATTTTTCTTTGGGGACAAAAATTATTAGGGTTAAATGTTAAGGTGGAGCTTTCTTTTGGGGATTATTTTTTCTTGTTTATTATCATCTGTAGCACAGGTTGACCAAATCTGGAGATACAGCTACCCTGAGTTTGGGGCAGGAATGAATAACAATCTTTATTTCAGAATTGAAAATAACAACTTTGTTAAGAACAATGAGTATTTCGGTGATTTCACTGAAGGTTATACTTTAATGGGCTATGCTTTACAACCCTCATTGATGTACTATGCCGGGTCTCAATTGAGGATAAAGGCTGGTTTGCATCTTGTGAAGTATAGTGGCATGGAAGAATTTACAGAAGTTGTACCAACTTTTTCAATTCATACTAAGTTAAGCGATAACCTTGACCTTATAATGGGAGGTTTACGAGGTGATGTACACCACCGTCTTTTGGAACCATTATTTAATCCGGAGAATCAATACACAAGACCCATTGAGAATGGCTTTCAGTTTATATATGACAACGACCGTTTATGGCTGGATTGGTGGATTGACTGGGAGCAGTTTATTGTTATTGGTGACACGAAACCAGAAAAATTTACAGCCGGTATCAGTACAGAATATAACATCAGAAAAGATGCCACCGATTGGCAGGTTAGTATACCCGGGCAGTTAATTGCCACTCATTTGGGAGGACAAATAAGCAATTTTGAAGAACCAATGCAATCACTGGCAAATATGGCCACTGGTGTAAAAATTCGTAAAGAAATTGGCACTGGCTTTATTCAACGGATTAGTCTATCTACCTATGGCGCATGGTACATGGATTTAACTGAAAAATCTGGCTTGCCTTTCTCCAAAGGACAGGCGTTGTACCCGGTGGCTGAAATAGGTTATAAATATGGATTATTAATGTTAGGATATTGGCATGCTAATAACTTTGTTGCCCCTAAAGGAAGCCATTTATTTCAATCTGTTTCAGACTATAAAGTGGTTAATGAAACAAGTTATTTTTATGAGCCAAAAAGAGATTTATTAAATGCTAAACTTTCTTTTTCAAAAGACTTTCTTCAGAAAATTAAATTTAGCGTGATGGTTGAAACTTATTATGATATTCCAAATGCACAGTTTGAGTATGCTTACGGAATGAATCTGGTTTTTAACCCCAACTTCTTTTTAAAGAAAGTACACTTCGATTAATACAGGTTAAAATTTCACATCCATTCCAATGTGAGGAATCCCATCTTCTAGATAGGTATCAGTAACTGTCTCATATCCTAAGCTGGCATAAAAAGCCTTCAGATATTTCTGGGCACTAATATGTATTTCATCCACTCCCCATCGTAATCTCATCCATTGCGATGCCTCTATCATAATGCGACGTGCCAAACCATTAAAACGTACTTCTTTTTTCACAACCAACCTACCTATTGATGCCTGGCTGAATCTTGTACCTTTATCCAACATACGAACATAGGCAACGATCTCATCTTCATCATCTTTTACCATCAAATGAAAAGCAACCTGATCATTATCATCCAGATCATTATAAACGCAATCCTGCTCAACTACAAAAATCTCCGCCCGCAGTTTTAACAATTCATACAATTCCTCAACACTTAATTCTTTGAATGATTTTATTACAGTCCTCATGAATAAATAGATTTCTGATTGTAAAACTAATCAAAACCTTAAACTCATACCACCATAAACATTAAAAGGTAGCCCGGGATAATAATAACGTGGGTTATTGTTACCAAAAGAAGGAGCATTTATCAGTACCATTGAGGCATAATTCGTATCGAATAGATTGTCGGCACCCAAATAAAGGTTTGTTTTAACATTACGTATGATTATATCTATGGCCAATTTAGCCCCGGTTTTGTTATAACCATGATATGATTTCGTATTGGCATCATTGAGATACTGCTGTCCAAACGATTTAAAGTTAGCATACAAATGAAAGGGCTTAAGATAGAAATGCCCGTCCATCGACAAAGAATAATCAGGTATACCCGGTAATTTATTACCGCGAAAATCTGTACCATCATCATTAAACTCCCTAAACTCATTTAACGAAGTAAAATAACCAACAGAAATATCAAATTGTCTGTAATTCTCAATCTCGAAGAGTATCTGATTAAAAGAAAACTCCAGACCCTTGTGATCTGTTGAACCTGCATTGAAACCATAAAAAACAGCATCACTCTCCCGTTTAGTAACAAGAAGATTTTTTAAGCTCATCCAATAAAGTGTCAGATCCAGTCGGGTTTGATTATCTGATGATACAAAACGATACCCAAAATCAATATTCATTCCTTCTTCCGCCTTGATATCAGCATTAAAAGATGCATCCGGCATTTGTGCTTCTTCCACCGAAGGAGCTGAAAAACCATGACCAATGGAACCATACAGATACATTTGCCTGTAGAAGTTATAATTTATCCCTAAGCGTGGAGACACTAACCATTTATATCGGTGAACATACTTCTCTCCTGAATTATTTTCTATGGTTGAATAAAATGTACGGTTTATATTTCCTGACCCTTGAAATGTCCACTTGTCATTTAACTGATATTCTACTAAAGCAAAAACATTTATATACGATCGGTTAATATTATTGGTGTTAAGCAATTCATCTTTACTTTCAGCATCCACACTGTAATATGCCAAATCGTTTTGTTCCCACATCAATTCAGTACCAATATCGGTTCTGAAACCTTTATTTTTATAGGTAAATTTATTTCTCAGACCTAATCCTGACCGTGTTTCATCCAATCTGTTAAAAGGCCTTAGTTCATTTAGGTCGGAGTAATTTAAAAAAAGGTTTAGTACATTGTTTGCCTTAGAAGATATTGGAGAACTGAATCCAAGATTAGCTAAATGCCTGTTTGATTCTTCGTACCCTTTTATCGATTTCCATGTATAAGCGGCTTTTTTAGGATCTTCAAAAAAATCAGTACTGTCGATTGAACTAGGGATTTGTCCATTCAGATACCTGAAATTATATAAGAAATGAAGATAACTTTTTCCTATTAATTGCCTCCCTTTAACGGTGAAATTGTAGCGATCATACTCACTGTTTTCACGCCAGCCATCAGTATGTAGCTGTCCTATAGAAACAGAATAAAATCCCGATTGATTTAATTTCAACTTTAAACTAAGTTGGTTTGATAGCGTTGAAAAACTTCCATATTCACTCTTGAACTGCACAGTATTATCCTTCAAGAGTGAACTCCACGGATCAATAAAAATAACACCGCCTAATCCTGCTCCATACAAAGCCGAAGAGGGTCCTTTCAAAACTTGTAGAGCACTAATATCACTTAATGATAAGTCTTCGATAGAAGTTACGCCATCTCCATTCGTTAATGGCATTTCGCCCCAATATGCTTTGATTCGGTTACTTTCGTAAGGAGTGCGCGATCCAACTCCACGGATGGTTATCCGGTTGGTACTCATGGTTCCCTGCTGCATAACAACACCCGGAACAGTATTGATCTGCTCTGACAGTTGGTATCTGTTCCCTGATAAAATCCGAAGAGAATCAATCATAGATACAGCTCCAGGCCAACGCTCCAGCTTTTGAATATAAACAGGAGCATTTATCTCTATTTCGTTAATATATTTTATTCGTAAGCTTGATAAAGTATCATTCTGACCAGTTGCTAAAATTGAACAAAACAATACCCATCCAAAAATAATTAATAACCGGCGGGTAATCATATTTATTGTGGAATCAGTTTTAATATTTTACCTGGTTTTTCAACTGCAACATAAATATAACCATCCGGACTCATCTCAACATTCCTTACTCTTCCGATACCTTCAAGCAAACGCTCCTGATTGACCACTTTTTCACCCTCTAATTCAACACGATGCAAATAATGAAAACTTAATGAACCGGTTAAAATATTGTTTTTCCAGTTTGGATATCGGTCTCCTTTCACAAAAGTCATTCCGCAAGGTGCGATCGATGGAATCCAATAAGTAATAGGCTGCTCCATACCAGCTTTGGCAGTATCATTGGTAAAAGTTGTGCCGTTATAATTGATTCCAAACGATATAACAGGCCATCCATAATTCTTTCCTTTCTCAATCAGATTGAGTTCATCACCTCCTTTGGGACCATGTTCATCCGTCCAGATGCGACCTGTGAATGGATGCATGCAAACACCCTGAGGATTACGATGACCATACGAGTAAATAGTTGAACGTGCGTTTTTATCATTCACAAACGGATTATCATAAGGTATACTACCATCATCATTAATACGATGAATTTTTCCACAATCATTATCTAAATACTGAGGATGCCGGTCGCGATTTCCCCTGTCGCCTACAGAAAAGTACAAATATCCATCTTTATCAAATTCAAGTTTTGAACCATAATGATGACGAGTCTCTGTTTGTGGCATTGCCAAAAATATTCTTTCCTGATCGACTAGCTTATTACCTTTTAAGCGGGCACGCATCACTGCAGTACTTGCCAGTTTTGGATCCTCTTCATTAGGAGAAGAATACGTAAAATAAAGCCATCCGTTTTTTTCATATTGAGGATGCAACTCAATATCCAGCAAACCTCCCTGTCCTCTGGCCACAATTTCTGGCAATCCAGTAATCTCCTGTTTGTCACCATTTGTTGTATATCGAATCATTCTGCCATCCCGTTCATTGATTAATAAATCTCCATTGGGAAGAAATTCCAACCCCCAGGGAACATCCAGACCATCAACAACAGTTTCAACAGTAAAATCCTGTACCTCGCTATGATGAACACCTGACTCACTAATGGTATACTCTTCCTCTTTTTCATCAGTCTGAGATGAAAGCTGCTTGATATAATCGGCTAATCCGTATATCTGTTCATCTGATAATCCATTTTGAAATGGTGGCATACCATAAGATTGGCGACCATTTTTGATACTATTAAATATTTCATCACGACCATTACCAAAAAACCATTTCCGATTGACAAAAGAAGATTTTTGAGCGTTATGACAGCCCATGCAATAGTTTTTAAACAGTTCTTCTGACTCCTGAATTGGAATTGCTTTGGGTTCAGTTGGCTTCAACCAGATAAAACCAACGGCTATTAATGCAATTAAGATAAAAGCAGTTAAAACAATCTTTTTCATGATGATAAGGTGTATTATTAACGTTCTAATACATACAACAAATCATCAGTTAGAATGTTAAGCACAAGCACATTTATCTTTGCTTTAATCTAGAATAGTTAACAACATATATTCCGGCAAAAACAACAATGCCCCCAGAAATTTGCCAGACCGAAAGTGATTCGCCCAAAATAAGCCAGGCAAAAAAGGCAGTCAACACAGGCTGTCCAAGAAGAGTTGGTGACACAGTTGTTGCTCTTAAATAACCCTGTGCATAATTAATAAGTGTCCAGCCGATTACATGAATACCTATACCATAAACTAAATAGATGATCCATGTTTTATCGCTGTAACCAGTAAAATTATAGTCTGAGAAACCAACTATCACACCCAATATTAAAGCTGCTGAAAAAGATGTGATTGACAAATATTGCAGGGTATTCATCAATTGACGACCTTTTTGAGTAATCAGGTAGTAAGTCCCATAAAACATACCTGCAATCAGGCTTAAAACTATACTCACCAATAATCCGTCCTTACTAATATAACTATGAGAAACCATTAATAATATACCTGCTAAGGTTATAGTCAGTCCAATCCAGAAGCCCTTCTTTTGTTTCTCTTTAAAGAATAACATTGCTCCAAAACCAACCCATAAAGGGGCAAGATTGGCCATTAATGTGGGAATAGTAGCATTACTTATTTCTATTGCCGTTGACCACAAAGCCGTATCAAAACCAAATGCAACACCTCCTAAAATTGCCATCACTATGCCTTTGGTTGGTATAGCAACAACTTTTCTCCATTTTAAAAGAAAGGGCATGATAAGCACCAACGAAGCGATAAAAACTCTGTAGAAGGCAGTTATCAAACCAGGAGCCTCAGCAGATTTAATAAGAATAGCTGAAAATCCAATAATTATAAGGCCTGCAAGCATAGCAGCATATGCCTTAAAAGTATTTTTATGGTGCATTATTTTGCTATGCGAGATTTAAAAATAATAGTGTAGCTATAAAAAGCCAATGCCAACCAAATAAAACTAAATGCAATCTTTTGTTCCAACGGAAAGCCTTCCTTGTAAATAAAGATTCCCAGCAACAACATAATTGTCGGACCAATATACTGCATAAAACCAACTGAAGTTAATGTAATACGCTTTGCCCCCTGAGCAAACCAATAAAGTGGCAAGGTTGTGACCACACCTGCTAAAATCAACAATGTGTCTGTTAATAAATCTCCCGCAAATAAATGACCTGTTCCATCAACCATCTTCCAAACAACATACGTTAATGCAAAAGGAGTCAATACCAGGGTTTCTATTGCAAGTGCAGGTAATGAATCCACACCACTTTTCTTTTTTAATAAGCCATATAAACCAAACGAAAATGCAAGGTAAATAGCTACCCAAGGAAATTGACCATAGTCAATTGTCAGATATAAAACAGAAGTAGCAGCTAACAATAAAGCAATGAGCTGTAGTTTACTCAATCTTTCTTGTAAAAAAATTATACCCAAGACCACATTCACTAAAGGAGTAATGTAATAACCCAAACTTGCCTCCACAATTTGGCCTGAATTAACAGCATAAATATATACACCCCAATTGCTGCCAACTAACAAACCGGTGATTATTAGGGTTAGTAAGGATTTTTTATTTTTAAAAATAACCCCCAGATGAAGCTTACCTCTTATATATAAGAAAATCACAACAAATATTAGTGACCAGAGAATCCTATGGGCGAGTATCTCCATTGCAGGCAGATGCGACAGTAATTTCCAGTATATGGGCAACAAGCCCCAACTTACAAAAGCTTGTGCTGTATAAAGATAGCCTTTAGCCTGTCCTTGATTATCATTTGTCATGACCCGAAATTATTAAGGCAGCTAAGGTAGAAATAAAAGCAATTTAATTTCCGTAGAACAAAAAATCGTTTAAGTCGAGATATCCTCTCATCAATAAAAACAAAACAGTTACAATTGATACAGCCAGAAAGAAGGCCACAATTTTTTTAGCCAAATCAACACGATTCTCACGAATCAACTTTCTCCGAAGAATAGTTCTCTGCTCGGGTGATAGTTCTTTTTGATGCGCGGGATGATGTCGGTAATTATGGGCAATCTTTTTACTCAAACCTGTGAATAATCGATCCCGCTTCTTTAACAATTCGCGGTTATTACGCATTCGTTGGATCATATCCAACACATGGCCAGCATATGACATCATATTTGGGTTTATTGTTTAGTCAAACACAACCGGCAAAGTATCATTCTTTGCCAATAGAAATAATTCTTCCATCTGCGATTGAACAATCCGATCTTCTGATAACTCGGGTAAACTGTCAAGTTTAAACCAGCCTGAATCTTCAATGTCGAAAGCTCCTCTCAACTCCCCACCCATCATACGACACAGAAAGACAATTTTATAAACATAAAAAGGTGACGCCGGATGATTGTGACAACGTTTATCATAAACAGCTAATAAACGTACAACTTCAGATTTAATCCCTGTCTCCTCCTCCACTTCCTTGACAGCAATTTCGGCAGGTGTAAAACCTATATCTGCCCAACCACCCGGAATGGTCCATTTACCATCCATAACTTCTTTCGCCATCAGTATTTCATCCTTCTCGTTGAGAATAAAACCTCGAACATCCACTTTAGGAGTTGGGTATTCCTTGGGAGGTAAGTAAAACCGATCAATAGTTTCAATAGGTTGATTAACAATTGCAGCCATTAATTCCTTACTCAGATCAATCAACTCCTGGTTACGTTCTATCTCATAGCCATTTTGAGCATAAACCAAGCCTGTTTCGGCTAATGCCTTGATCCGTTTTATTGTATTTAAATAATCCATAGCTAAATTTACTCAAACTTATGTAGCTGCAAAACATAACAAAGGAGAAATATATCAATCGAAGAAGTAATTTAGTATATCCAGAAGTATCACCAGCAACGCATATGAAAAAAGTACCATCATAACAATTCGTAACACTTTCATTTTCTTACTGTTCTTAAGTAAAAAATAGGCTCCCGAGGAAGCAATCATCAATAATATTGAATTGAGAACTGTCATACTTTTGCATATAGCTTAATATACTACATTTCAGACATTTTTCAATATTTTTTCACTTGTAAAAATGATTTTTCAATTTTAACACTCTTTAATCTTTAAGAAGTTAGCTAATTCACTTATTTATTTACCTTTGTAAAGTATTTAAAAATGGATAGTTTGATTTTTGGCTGCTAGTTTGAATTACCTTCCTTCAGATAAGGTGCTTACCTTCCACATTTCAATTCTTCCCTTGTTTAAATCATTATTGTTTAATTAAGTGCTTCTGTAGCACAACGTTTTATTTTATGATGAATATTTTTATTTCGAACCTGACTTACGCTATCACTGATGGTGATTTACAGGAACTTTTCGAGGAGTATGGACAAGTAAGTTCAGCCAAAATTATCACTGACCGCGAAACTCGCAAATCAAGAGGCTTTGGCTTCGTTGAAATGCCTGATGCAGAAGCTGGTCGCAAAGCTATTGAAGAACTTGACCGTGCTGAGTACGATGGTCGCGTTATCAATGTAAAAGAAGCAGAAGCTCGTCCACAACGTAGCAACAACAACCGTGGTGGAAACGGTGGCGGTAACCGTCGTCGTTACTAGTATCTTGCTTAAAGAAATTAAAAAGGCTGTTCGCACTGCGGACAGCCTTTTCTTTTTATATAGATATCATCTAAAAAGAGTATTTTAAACCAAACACTACCTTTTTTAATTAGCTACTTTCCAAAAATTAACTAATTTTAAGTGTGAACCTCTTCAAACAATCAAAACCAACCTGTGTTTTCTTATAAACAGATAAACCTAAACACTTAAAATGAAAGAATTTTTTACACAAAATTTCAAAAGCGAAGATTTACTGTTACCAATTATTTTTTCCGTACTGCTAATCGTTGCTGCATGGTTTGCCGGAGTTCTTCTTATCCGATTACTTCGAAAAGCAATACATCGGGAACACAACAGGGTTATTGAAAAGGTGGTAAAACTGGTTAAAACTCCTATTAAACTTTTAACTGTTGTAATTGCCATTAGTTTAATCAATTATTATTTTAAAGACTCAATTGATATAAACGGAGGCAAGATTGTTTTCTTAATACTTGTCTTTACCATTACATGGCTGGCAATAGCCATCATACGAAGTATCAAACACTTCATTTTATCGAGCTATAACATACTGGATGCTGATAATTTAAAAGCCCGCAAGATTCACACCCAAATGCGTGTATTTGAACGCTTGCTTATTTTTCTTGTCACATTTATTGGCTTGTCGGTAGCATTGCTAAGCTTTGAAAAAGTTCGTGAAATAGGATTAAGTCTTTTAGCTTCCGCAGGTATTGCAGGTATTATCATTGGTTTTGCAGCACAAAAAAGTCTATCTCTTTTGTTAGCGGGTTTTCAAATTGCCATAACTCAACCCATCCGACTTGACGATGTAGTAATTGTTGAAGGAGAATGGGGCTGGATAGAAGAAATTACCCTTACTTATGTGGTGGTTCGAATTTGGGATAAAAGGAGATTAATTGTACCCATCAATTTCTTTATTGAAAAGCCATTTCAAAACTGGACGCGTCAGTCTGCTGATATACTTGGAACCGTATTTATCTATGTTGATTATGGTTTCCCGGTTGAAAAAATGCGTGAGGAGATGAGCCGCATATTACCGGATATTCCGGAATGGGATGGTGAAGTTAATGTATTGCAGGTAACAGATGCTACCGAAAAAACAATGGAACTAAGGGCACTGGTGAGTGCTAAAGACTCTCCTAAAGCCTGGGATTTAAGAGTAAGGCTTCGTGAAGAGCTGATACAGTTCATGCAGCGTGAATATCCTGAATACCTGCCCAAAGCAAGGATTGAATTTGAGAAAGAAAATAATTTAAACAGTAAAGAGAAGGTATTGGAATAATGATAAATTTGTATGTGTAACTACTAAACTCATTTCACATATGAATCTCAAAAGATCTAACCTATTTCTATTTTGTGCCTTGATAGCAACACCACTATTTGCTCAAAATCAAGCAGAACGTTTAAAAAAGCATGTATATACACTTGCCTCCGACAGCCTGGAAGGAAGAGGCCTGGGAACCGAAGGTAAGATTAAAGCAATCAACTACATTGCCGAACAGTTTAAAGAAATTGGACTAACTCCCCTTTGTGACGATTACAAGCACCAATTTATATTCATGGAAAATCTCGTGAGGGTTCCAGCCACAAATGTTGTCGGTATGCTCAAAGGTAACGATCCTGAATTAAGTTCAGAATATATAGTTATTGGAGCGCATTACGACCATCTGGGTTATCGTGAAAAGGATGGTGAAAAAATAATTTACAATGGAGCCGACGATAACGCATCCGGGGTTGCAACTGTAATCGAAACAGCAAGGTATCTTAAACAAAATCAATCAAAACTCAAATACAGTGTAATATTTGTTGCTTTCGATGCTGAAGAAAGCGGTTTAATTGGGTCAAGATATTTTCTTTCAGACAAAGTGATTGATCCTGCCAAAGTAAAATTCATGTTCAGTATTGACATGGTTGGTATGTATTCAAGCATTGGCAGTTTGCGATTACAAGGTATGGCTTTATTGAAAGATGGTGATGAGATGGCTCAATCAATAGCTGTTAAAAACAACCTGGTAATAGCAAAAGCAAACACCACCAAGGTAGAGCTAACCGATACGAAATCTTTTGCCGACTATGGAATACCCGCTACACATTTATTTACAGGTTTAAAATCACCTTATCACAAACCTGAAGACACAGCGGATAAACTTGATTATGAAGGAATGAATACAATTTGCACCTTTTTGTGCGAATTATCTGAAGAAATAGCAACTCAGGATATGCTGATAGCCCACCGCAAAGCAACTCAGGAAATACCACCGGTGACGATTGGAGGGAAAATAGGGATGGGGTCAAGCAGACTTGTTTATAACGACGTGCAACTACAAACAATTCCTCGTTTTGCGATTGAACCAGGATTATTTGCTCAGATAAAAATAACCCGTTCGCTATTTTTACAACCCGAAGTAGTCTATGATATTCATAGTTACAAAGTAAACGACAGTAAAATAAACATGCAATCGATCACAACTCCTGTGTCACTCATGCTTAAAACATATAACAATGATATGTTCACGCCAAAGTTCTTTGTATTAGCCGGAGGTTATTATAGTTATCATCTAAATGGCAAGGTCGATGGCGAAAAGATGGATTTCAATGCAACTTATAACAAAGATGATTATGGATTAATTTGGGGATTTGGCTTTGAATTTTATAAGGTTCAGCTAAGTTCAACCTACCGCAACAGCTTACAAGATTTCATGCAGGATTCTTCTGCAGGCGACACTAACAGATCAGCTGTATATTTTAATATGGGTTGGAGATTTTAATATTGATAGCCTGATTTCAAATTTATTATGCAATCAGGCCATTTTTTCTAATAAAAACCGGCCTCCTATTTTTATGACAGCAGCTATTCTCCTAACTTTGTTTTTATGACCGATAACTCTGGTAAAATATTACGAAGCATCCGACCAGGGAAAATTACCCTTCCGATTTTTATTGGATTGGCAGTTACCGGATATTTCCTTTACCATGAGTTTGATCCATCTGTAATGGATGCTTTTACATTTTCGCTCCAATCGATTTTCTGGTTTTTTGTATCTTTTTTAATGATAGCAGCCAGAGACTTAGGTTATATTTATCGAATTCGTCTTTTGAGTGGAACGCAAATAACCTGGCGAAAGGCTTTTAATATAATAATGTTGTGGGAGTTTACATCGGCTATTACTCCCTCTGCAATTGGAGGAACAAGTGTTGCAATTTTCTTTATCAACAAAGAAGGAATTAAAATTGGCCGAAGTACAGCCATTGTTATGGTAACCTCCTTTCTGGATGAATTGTATTTTATTATAACATTTCCTCTCATCCTGCTTTTCATCGGACGAACTGATATTTTTGCTTTTGGCAATTCAATCGAGAACAGTTTGCCCTTTTACAAAAACCAATTTTTAATGTTTGCTCTTGCCGGTTATATTGTAAAACTTGCATATACCATCGTTATAAGCTATGGTCTTTTTGTTAATCCACGTGGATTGAAATGGTTATTACTTTGGATTTTTAAATTACCCATAATTAAGCGTTGGAGACCACAGGCAAACGAGTCCGGTTCTGATTTAATTGCCGCTTCGAAGGAATTTAAGACCTGGCCCTTTAAAAATTGGCTCAAAGCTTTTATGGCAACTGCATTCAGCTGGACCTCCCGTTACTGGATTGTCAACTCGCTCATTTTGGCATTTTTCGGATTCCATTTCCTCGGATGGAATGATCATATTCTAATATTTGGCAAGCAATTGGTTATGTGGATTATGATGCTGGTTAGTCCGACACCTGGTGGTAGTGGATTTGCAGAATGGGTATTTAAAGAGTTTCTTTCAACAATGATCCCTGCTGGCACGGGTGTCGCAATGGCTTTTATGTGGCGGGTAGTAAGCTACTATCCTTACTTGTTAATCGGTGCTTTTATTGTACCACGCTGGATCAAGAAGCACTTTGTGAAAGGTTAGTTGTATTTGACAAACGCCCCGTATTATGTGACAAACAAACTGTTATTCAATTATATAAATCCATAACTTGGGCGTGTATAATTATATGTGTATTTAATGGCCCTACACAAGTATCAGATCCTCTTCGTCCTGAGCCTTATTTTATTAGCTACAGGATGTAAGCATAGAAAAAAAAATAGTATTTCAGAATCTCAGCAAACTCAAAAAGAGTTGGTCGTTTATTGCGAAAACTCAATGCTGGGGCTGATTTTGAATCTTAAAGAGCAATTTGAGATACAGTACAATTGCAAAGTAAGAGTTCAAAATGATTGTGCTCAAAATTTAATGGACCTGATCAGTTACACAGGCAAAGGCGATCTTTACATCCCTTCTTCAACAGCAACTTTTGAGAAATTTTATCAGGAAACAGGCCAGGCTTTGATGGATTCTGTTTTTATTGGATATAATTCTTTGACTTTTATGGTAAAGAAGGGGAACCCTAAAAAATTCGATGGGAGATTCTCATCCCTTCTTAAAGATAAATACTCTTTAATCATTGCTAATCCCGAAACAAGCTCTATTGGTTCTGAAACCAGGAAATTATTACAATCTCAAAATGTTTATGACAGGCTCTTACCTAAAATAGTTGCCCTGACATCCGACTCAAAAGGACTGATAAAAGAGCTGAAGAATGATAAGGTTGATATCGTTATCGATTGGGAAAGTAACTATTTTGTTAATGGAAATCGCAATTATGTTGATGTTATCAAACCTGATTTGCAAAATAATTTACATATACCCATTTTCGCAACAAGTCTCTCATGTAGTTCAGAACCAGTGCTTACCAAAGCTTTTCTAAAATTTACAAGCACCCAATTAAATGAAAACAGATTAAGTAAATACGGTTTTACTAAAAGGAAGACGATAATTTTTTAAATTTATACGTTCGTAAAACACAGTTAGTTTAATTTACATCTTGTGGGTAAGAATCAAAAAACATCCAAAATATTCTACTTTAAAGAGCCAATAGTAAACAAGCTCTACCTCTTGTTAGCTATCTATTTAATTACAATAGGTGCCATCATTAGCATAGAAAATTATTTCGACAGTTCATATGCTACTAAATACAGAAAGGCCATTCAAAATCAGGAACAATTGGCCAAACTGGAGCATTTACTCCACAAAAACCTTCTGGAATTAAACATTGCTTTTAAAAGTTATCCATCTGTTAATGTCAATCAACAGCTAACTAATATTGAAAATGAAATAGCAGATCTTACTGAACGTAGCATAGAGATTATTAATGTAATTGATCAGGGTGGTAATATAGAGGATAAAAGAGCTGTTAACCTTCACACACAGGATGTAATTACAAACGTCATAACTTACAATGAAGATAGTTATACAGGTTCGATTAGAGAAGTAAGAGAGTTAGCTCCTTTGATCAACACCATGCACAGTCTTTCTGAAAGAGTAGCCCGAAAAATTGAAGCAACCTTAAAAGAGCCTGATGGATATAACAATGTAGCCAAAGCGACTGATCTATATATTAAGCAAGCTGAGTCTAAACTGGAAAGACTGCATGAAATTGAAAACAAAATCTCGTACGATATCAATAAGAGGTTAGTAACCTTAAATAACGAAAGCATAAATGTGCTAAAACGTTATAATAACCTTAAGTACCTTTCATTAATAGTATTTACGCTATTTGTAGTTTTTCTGACTTATTTCCTTTTATCGCAAATACGTAATCTGATTTTAAATCAAAGAAAGGCGGAACAAAATAACCGTAAACTTATACAGGCTGTTGAACAGAGTCCGATCTCAATTATGATTACCGACACACAAGGTAACGTTGAGTATGTAAACAAAGGATTTAAATCGCTGGCCGGATTCTCTAAGTCTGAATTAAATAGTGGTAACACCAACTTTTTTCAGCTACAGGAAGATACCAATGAATTTGCTGAAGTATTGTGGCAAACCATTCAGGAAGGACAGGTTTGGACTGGTGAAATTTCCAGTAAGAAAGAGAATGGTGCTGTTTTCTGGGAAAAAGTTTTGATATCACCCGTATTAAGTGAAGACAAAACCATCTCGAATTACATTGCAATTAAGGAAGACACAACTGAAAAGAAACTTCTTACTGAGTCACTTAAGGAGTCAAACAAAACTCTTTCAACCATAACAGAAAATCTTCCTGTGGGTATTTTAATTGTTGACAGCGAAAAGAAAGTAATTCAGCTCAATCAGACCGCTGCTAAAATCATGGGCTTCAAAACCATTTCTCAGGCAATGGCTCATTTCAGAACCCATTCATATCAGGAGCTATTTGTCACCAATAAAAAGGACGAATACAAAGATGAGCAGTCCGGCATAATGGTAGAATCGCTGGATGAACGATTAGAGGTTAAAGAAAATAATATTTCACGTGAAATATTAAAGAATATCATTCCGGTTACACTAGATAATCACGAAGTGTTTCTGGAGGCTTTTATGGATATCAGTGCCCAGAAAGAGATTCAAAAGAAAGAAGCTGAATCAAATAAAGCCAAATCTGAATTTTTGGCTAATATGAGTCATGAGATTCGTACTCCTATGAACGGTATCATTGGAGCAACAGAACTCTTATCCAAAACCAGGTTGTCAAAAGAACAGAAGAATGTTGTTTCTATCATTGGCCGTTCTTGTGACAATCTGCTTAATATCATTAATGATATACTTGATTTCTCTAAGATCGAAGCCGGTAAAATGAAAATTGAATCCTATGCATTTAATCTTCGCTCTACCGTTGAATATCTAATGGATCAAATGTCGTTCAAAGGTCGTGAAAAAGGCATTGAGCTTTTGAGCGATGTTGAAGACACTATTCCAGCCATTGTTATTGGTGATGAGAGTCGATTGATTCAGGTTTTGGTTAATTTAATGGGTAATGCTGTTAAATTCACTTCTGAAGGAGAAGTTGTTCTAAAAGTAGAAATAGAACAACAACAAGGATCCAATATGACACTTCACTTTTCGGTTGAAGATTCTGGAATTGGTATACCTAAAAGTAAATTGGAAAAGATATTCGAATCCTTTACTCAGGCAGATGGTTCAACAACCCGTAAGTTTGGTGGAACAGGACTGGGAACCAGTATATCAAAGATGTTGATTGAACTGATGGGTGGTAAAATATGGGTTGAAAGTCCCAACCCTAATTTTATGTGGTCAAAAGAGAATCCTGGATCAGTATTTCATTTTACACTGCCATTGGTAATTGATAAAAACCAAAAGGCATATGAGATAAACACTGAGTTATTCAGCACCATCAATACCCTGATTGTTGACAATCATAAAACCAACCTTCTTCTACTTAAAAAGACCCTGAATAACTGGTCGATTAATTCAGAAACGGTGAATGATGAAAAGTCAGCTTTAATGACATTATCACATCGTAAGGATTTCAATCTAATCATCATCGATAGTCATGTTTTTAGCAAGGCTGATGATAATCTGCTGGAAAGTATTAAAGAACTGCAAAAAAATATCAAAATCATTTTGTTTACCTCTGATAACAGATGGAAACCAATTGATCAGCTAAAAGGTGTGGATTTTATAATGCAAAAACCAATTAAACACACCGAATTACTAAACACAATTGAGAGACTTTTTGGTGATAAAAACAACCAGGGAGCTGAACAGGATGAAGCACCAAGTCTTCAGGAACGCATAAAAGACAAACGTGTTTTACTGGTTGAAGACAATATCATCAATCAAAAGATTGCAGAGAAAATGCTTGATCGGATTGGTTTACAAATTGATATTGCAAAAAACGGTGAAGAGGCTGTAAATATGATTACCGAGGGTGATCAGGATAATTACGACCTTGTATTCATGGATGTTCAGATGCCTGTAATGAATGGGTTGGATGCAACCACCAAGTTAAGGGAGATGAAGATTGATGTTCCCATTATTGCAATGACTGCCAATGCACTCAAAGGTGACCGAGAAGTGTGTCTGGAAGCCGGAATGAATGATTATATTGGAAAACCGGTTAAAATGGACGATCTGGAAACGATCCTTGTTAAATGGTTATAGTTGCTGATAGTGTCCATTAAGTACAACTCCATCTAAATTCATGTTTTGTGCTGATTTAAGGGCTCCCTCCTTTGTATGTACAATGGGTTCACCTTTTACATTGAAAGATGTATTAATCAAAGCTTTCACCTGATATTTTCTATCCAGCAATTGAAGTAAATCAAACACAAAAGGATTATCTTCCTTTTTTCGAACTACCTGAATACGTGCTGTCCCATCAACATGCACTACACCTTCGATCTCCTTTTGCTTCTCAGGCAGGATGCTAAAATCGAGCAACATATAATCGGCCAGAGGATGTATATTCTTTTTCCCGGTAAAGTATTGTGCATTTTTAACAAGCATGATGGGTGCCACAGGTCGGTACCACTCACGTTTTTTATGAGTCATACTTACTTTTTGAGCCAGGGATTTATTATTCGCCAATGCCAGAATACTTCGGTTACCTAAGGCTCGTGGACCAATCTCTCCGGTATTATTACAAACAGCTATCACTTTGCCCTTGAGAAGTTCCAAAGCACATTTTTCCAGCTCATCCAACTTTACTTCAGTTGAATAATCCTGAATACCCCAATTATTGAGGTAAGGTGAATGGGAATTGATATTTCCATGTTTTAACCACTCCACAAAGGCCCCAGCACCTAAAGAAAGGCCACTATCTTCAGGACAAGGAGGTATAAATACATGTTTAAACAATTCGGATTCCACAATTTGAGTGTTAGCCACTATATTCAGAGCCGAACCACCAGAATAATATAAATAATCGTATTGTCCATTATGCTGCAGCAATTCGAGCTTAGTTAGCAACTCCCGCTGAAAAATACCCTGCATGGTTGCAACAATATCATGTAAAAAAGAATCCTGTGTATTCAGATGTTGTTTATCCCAGCCAAAATCAATTTTAGCAGCATCGAAAAACACTTTTTTACTTCCCCATAGATCTTTGAAATAGTCATTTTTAATAAGCCAATCTTCAATATCTGGTTTATAACTTCCAAAAGATGCAAGTCCCATCATTTTACCCGGAACACTGTTTTGCTCAATGTATTTTGAACCAATTATACCAAACACCAGGGCATTGGCATTAAATAACCCTGATAGATATTTATAGTCCCAGTGAAATTCTTTCGATTGAACACTGCCCTTTTTAAATTCCCAAACAGATAGATTACTCAGACTCCCTCCTCCATCGAAATGAACCAATAAACTATTCTCATTAAAAGATCCGTAAAAAGGTAAACATGCTCCCAGATGAGCCAGCTCATGATTTAGTGCGTATGCTTCTCTTTCTCTATCCAGCCACCAGCATCTTCCTAATTCAGGCATGGTACTTAAATGACTATTTAAAGGAGCTTCAAAGCGGAATCGGCCACAAGATGAAAGGAAAGTACGACCAACAACATTATCAACAAAAACGAGGTCATAATCGGTATTCTTCAGTAAGCCTTCCTGCTTTAAAATATCATACAGCTGTTCGTGCAATTTATTATCATGCTTTCTTCTTGAGAGGCGCTCAAGTGTCAGATGCTTTAACACCTTACCATTCTCCATTAGAGTAAGGGCGTGATCGTGCACATAAAAAGGTGTATCTGTATTAATACGGTCCTGAATACCATATATGGCCAATGTAGGCTTTAAAACATCCATAAATCAGATCAGAAATTGAGCCGCCAGTGTCATTATAAAAAGCAATACAAACACTACCTCCTGAATAACTGACTTACGAATTGCATTCAAAAAGCGACTTAGTATAATGGAAGCACCAATGGCAAGTATTGGAACCACCTCCAAAGAATAATATGGCGTTAAAGCTGCAACAATGCCTAGTACGATTAACCAAATGAAAATACGGAAATATTTACGTGTAATAATCTTAACCATCGGCATGATTCTCACAACAGCCAGGATGGCCAGAAAAACCAGGAAGATAATAATACCATTATAAAGTTGTGAGAAAATGGTATGTGAGAAAAAGGCTATTGGTGATATAAAATTCTCTATTGCAACATCAGCAAACCAGGTAAATCTGCCAACAAGGAAGAAATAACTAAAGGCAAAAATATATGGCAATACAAATCCAATTAGAGAAGCCAGGATGGAACGAAACGTAAACATTCTGAGGATGAACATGATCATCCAGATCAATATGATAAAATAAATTCCCTTGGCATAAAACAAGCTACCTACTGACAACCAGAAAGCTGATTCGAAGCACCAGGCCATTGGTTTACGCTGTGGCCCTCCTGAAAACAAACGCTCAATTGAAAGCAGCAGCAATGGCGTAAAAAACCATACCGGATGTAACTGTTGGGCCATCAGATAGCCACTCACCAAAAACAAGTATAAATACCCTGGCATTGCAGTTTGATTATTTGATAATCCAAAGCGATTGACCATCCGGTTGACACCTAACATCATCACCAGGGCAATTAACATACTTATCAGAGTTGACAGAAAATGATTTCCTTTCAGTGCACCCAATAACAATCCAAACAATGGCATAGGAGTCTCGCTAAACGGGAAACTCACCGATTGAACTCCGACAAATGAATTGAGCCAGAAGCCAAGTAAGAATAGTGGCAGCAGCACAAAAGCCGTAATGCTGTTTCTATTGAGTGACTGAAAAATCATATTACAAATCGAATCCTATATCTGAACGGAAATATTTTCCTTCATAATCTAATTTCTGAGCATTCTTGAATGATTGTGCCAATGCTTCGTCTTTATCTTTACCATAAGCTGTTAAAGCAATAACACGTCCTCCCGCTGTAACAACCTTACCATCCTTTTCTGTGGTGCCTGCATGAAAAACCATACCTTCAGTTATATTTTCCAATCCGGTGATCTCTTTCCCTTTTTCATAATCTCCAGGATAACCACCCGAAACACACATCACTGTAGTTGCACTTCGTTCGTCCACTTCAATTTGCTTTGTTCGCAGATTTCCTGCTGCAACAGCCTGGAAGAGATCAACCAGGTCAGACTTCAAGCGTGGGATCACCACTTCTGTTTCAGGATCGCCCATTCTCACATTGTATTCAATAACAAATGGTTCCCCTTCAACACTCATCAAACCAATAAAAATAAATCCTTTATAAGGTATATCGTCTTTAATCAACCCTTCAACAGTTGGAAGAACAATACGGTCGTGTACCTTCTTCATAAATACCTCATCGGCAAACGGAACCGGAGACACAGCTCCCATTCCACCTGTATTTAATCCTGTATCACCTTCTCCAATTCTCTTGTAATCCTTTGCTTCAGGCAAAACCACATAGCCATGTCCATCAGTCAATACAAAGACAGAAAGCTCAATACCACTTAAATATTCTTCAATCACAACCGTGCTACTGGCATCACCGAATTTACCACCAAGCATTTCTTTAAGTTCGTTCTGTGCTTCAGCCAGATCGTCTAATATCAACACTCCCTTACCGGCGGCCAAACCATCAGCTTTCAGTACATAAGGTGCTTTCATCGTTTTCAGAAACGCCAATCCTTCCTCAAGATTTGCGGAAGTAACTGATAAATAAGCTGCTGTAGGAACATTATGACGTTGCATAAAAGCCTTTGCAAACTCTTTACTTCCTTCTAATTGAGCACCCTTTTGACCAGGACCAATAACAGGTACTTGCGCTATTTCCGGATCGTTTAAAACAAAATCTTTAATTCCTCTTACCAAGGGTTCTTCAGGTCCTACTACAATCATTTCAATGGCATTTTCCAATACCACTTTTTTAACTGCTTCAAAATCGTTTGGATTGACATCCACATTGGTCCCCACTGCTGATGTCCCGGCATTACCCGGAGCAATAAACAGTTTAGTCAGCTTCTCACTCTGTGTCATTTTCCATGCCAGGGCATGCTCACGTCCTCCTGATCCTAAAAGAAGAATATTCATTTGTTTGTTCTTTATTATATAGCTTGTTAGTTTATAGGCAGCAGGCAGTAGTTAAATAACAGAACAAATAACCCACAACACTTTTCGTGAACTTCCCAAACTAATCAAACCACTGTTTAATTATTTTGCTATAAAATTTTAATCCATTTTCAACACTTCAAAACGATAACCTTTTTCCAACAGGAAATCAAGGCTTTTAGGCAATGCATAGTTCAAACGTTCCCAGGCTTTTGCCGAATCGTGAAAAACCACAACCGAGCCGTTTCGAACATTATCTGTAACGTTTGATAACACCTGTTCTTTACTAAGGCGTTTATCGTAGTCCATCGAAAGGACATCCCACATCACCACTTTACTAAATTTGCTTTTTAACTCCTTCATATACCACGGATAGAGTTGCCCATGCGGTGGTCTGAATAAGTTACCGGGAATGTACGGTCTTGCCTTATCAATATTGTTGAAATATTCGCTACGTGAACATTTCCACGCAGGTAAATGATTGTACGCATGATTGCCTACACTATGTCCATTATTTAAAAGTTCCTGAATCAGATGCTGATTATTATCGGCATTTTCTCCTACACAGAAAAAGGTTGCCTTAATCTGATACTGATTCAAAAGGTTCATCACCCAAGGCGTTTCTTTTTCAACGGGTCCATCGTCAAAGGTAAAGTAGATCACCTTTTCCTGTTCCGGCATGCGCCAGGTAGTTCCCGGGAAAAGGTTTCTGATAACCTGCGGTGGACGAACCTTCCAACTCATATTTTAGTTTTCGTAAAAACCCATTTGGTTCATACGTTGCTCATAGTCGCCTTGCAACTGTTTCATGAAATCTGTACGGTTGTATTTTTGAGCCATTCTCACTACTTCCATATAAATAGCCATGGCAGTATCAGGTTCACGTCCAACCGTTTTTTGTTTATCAGGTGTAAGTGAGCTGTAATAATCAAAATCTTTCATCTTATCTGTTGAAAGATCTTTCAATATTTCCTCACCTTTTTCAAACTCACCCAAACGGAAGTAACCTTCTGCAAGGAAAATACTGAAATAATTATGCGGAACTCTGTCTTCGCTTAACACTTCCATGGTTTTGTCAAGTACCTTTTGAGCCTTTTCATTTTTACCCTCATCTAATAATGCCAGAGCCAAACGAGCCAGGTTATTTCTGATGTTATTGGCCATTCGCATATGGTTTTCATCCAGATAAACCTTTGGATTTTCAAAACCACCCCAACGGAATTTCTCCATCATATTGGTGTACATCCTTTCAGTATCAACCCGACCATACTGACCATTATCGCTTTCAGTTTTGATTGGTACAACCTGATAGGCAAATCCTTCCAACTGGAAATAATCCTGCAGGCTCACATAATTATCAGCACCTACTGTTACTGCAAAATATACAGGGCGATCCCAGTTGTTTGTTGCAAACAAATCAAGTATCATCAACTCATTTTTCAGAATCACATCCTTCTTAATGTTAATATCAACCTGCGGAGCCAATAAATGAGCAGCTTCTTCAGATACAATACCATTCTGAAGCACTTTCAGACTATCATACTTTAAGGTAAATTGCTTTGAAGGCAGATAATCCAGGGTACCTGAATATTCAGGAACAGTCTTGGTTTTCTTATTATCACTTGCTACAAAATCAATGGCATCTTTCAGATCAATGGCTCCTTTGATTCGATCCAACATATAAACAACATCACGCGATCCGGTTACATACTGATCGTGATTCATTGAGAAAGGCATTGGATCAGAATCATAAGCCTTACGCTTCATCTGATCGATGTACCAATCAGTTTGCAGATAACTTAAATTACAAACCCTGACATCGGTACGTACACCTTCAACCTCCTGAGCATACCATAATGGAAAAGTATCATTATCACCATTTGTAAATATGATTGCATTATCGGCACAAGTATTGAGGTAATTATAGGCAAGATCACGAGCAACATATCTTTCTGAACGATCGTGATCATCCCAGTTTTCCGTGGCCATGATGCCCGGAACAAAAATTAAACTGAGAATTGTTGCAATACCTGCTCCAACTGATCCAGGCACAAAGCGTTTTAGCCCATCAACAATTGCCAGCACTCCTAACCCAATCCAAATGGCAAATGCATAGAATGAACCAGCATAAGCATAATCACGTTCACGAGGCTGATATGGAGTTTGGTTCAGGTAAATCACAATGGCTAAACCAGTAAGGAAAAACAGAAGCAATACAATCCAGAAACTCTGTTTCCCGTTTTTACCAGCATTGAATTGGAAGAACATACCCACCAATCCTAGAATAAGCGGTAACATATAATATTTATTTCTTCCGCGATTTTTGGTATATAAATCAGAAAGCTTCGATTCGTCGCCCAATCGCATCTGATCGATGAATTTGATGCCGGTTATCCAGTTTCCTTTATTCACCTCACCATGTCCCTGAATATCATTCTGTCGACCAGAGAAGTTCCACATGAAATAGCGGAAATACATATAATTTACCTGGTAATTCATGAAGAACTTAATATTCTCCCACAAGGTTGGAACCTGAATCTGCTTAGGCACTCCACGTTCATCACCTACGGTTACCCTTTTGCCTTTAAAATCTGTCCAGGCTTTGTATTGTTCAATATGATGCGCCTCACGACTGTACATACGAGGAAAAATAGTGGTGGTTTTATCGTCGAAAGCATACTCTGTGCGATGCATTACTGTAACGTACTTACCATCTTTCTTAATGCGGACAGGTGCACCATCTTCCTCATTCATCGATTTACGATCAAGAGGAGAATTAAAATTCTGCCCAAAGAATAAAGGTCGATCACCATATTGCTCACGATTCAAATACGACATTAATGAAAATACATCTTCCGGTGAGTTTTGATCCATTGGAGGATTTGCATAGGAACGGATTACGATCATTGCAAATGAAGAGTACCCGATTAGTATCACAGTCACTCCTAGCAAAATTGTATTAGCAATGGCCATCCTCTTTTTGTAAGTAATCCATATGCCTGCAACCAAAGCCGCAATAAGAAGAACTGCATAGAATAAAGCTCCTGTATTAAACGGTAAACCGAGACCATTTACAAAAATCAGTTCAAACCAACTGGCAACCGTAACTACACCAGGAATAATTCCATATAATACTCCGGCCAGGATCACACCTGAAATTACCAAAGCTTTAATTGTATTGTTTCGGTTAACTTCATATAATTTAAAATAATACACAAAAACAATGGCAGGAATAGCCAACAGGTTTAACAGGTGAACACCAATGGAAAGTCCCATTAGGTATGCAATTAATACCAACCAACGATTGGCATATGGTTTACCTGCTACATTCTCCCATTTAAGAATGGCCCAGAAAACAACCGCTGTAAAAAGTGATGACATTGCGTAAACCTCCCCTTCAACAGCCGAAAACCAAAATGTATCGGAAAAAGTATATGCTAAAGCTCCAACCAGACCGGCACCCATAACTGCCATGGTTCTCCAGATTGGAGGCTCTTCTTCGGAAATAAATATTTTTTTTGCCAGATGCGTTATTGTCCAGAATAAGAACAATATTGTAAATGCACTGGCTAATGCCGACATAATATTAATCATTGCAGCTACTGCACCCTGATCCGGTGCAAAAAGCGAAAAGAATCGACCCATGATCATAAAGAACGGTGCCCCGGGAGGGTGACCAACCAATAATTTGTATGATGTAGAGATAAATTCACCACAGTCCCAGAAACTGGCTGTTGGTTCGATAGTCATGATGTACACTGTGGCGGAGATAAAAAAGGTTAACCAGCCAAGCAGCAAATTCAATCGGGTGTATAGCCTCATAATAACTTAATTTCAATCAGATAGAACTCCATTTAAAGAAATTCTTTTCCAGCTTTCGTCAGATAATTGCCAAAAATACAATTTTTATTAGAACAGGTCATTATTTATTATGTATTAAGCAACGATGAGTCCGAACATTAACTAATCATTAACGTATCGAACTCATCAAATATTTTTTCAAGGCAGGCTATTCTCCTAATAATCTTGACAAGCCCAGATCCTGATAGGTATTATCAAACTGTTCCAATAATTTTTTATTACCCATCAGCTTTAAAACATTATTTAATAATCTGCCGTTATCCAACTCTTCGGAGAAAAGCTGAGCTGAAGCATTTTTCAAACGGTTCGACTGTGCATTAAACCAATACAAATTATTAATGTGTCGTTGCAAAAGAAAATCAATCTTCTCAGTTGCTTCATTTATTAATCCTGTTTCGTAGGCCAACTGCAAAAATGGAATATTTCCAGACGCCTCAGGAGCAACTTCAATTGGTAACTCCTTTAATCCTTTTCGGATTACTTCGGCAGCCTCCTGCTTTCTTCCTTCTTCGAGCAAACCAAGAACCAATAAATTGATCATCTGACGATAGCGCATCACATCAAAGGTTCTTCTGCAATAATGATCGTAATATGAAGAAGTTCCATCTCCAATAGATACCTTGTTCATAAATGAATTGAACAATACATCAGTATCAATATAAACCTGTTCATCCGGCGATTTGGATTTAGGCACCAGTTGATAAACCATCCCTTCGTAGCGCAGGTAATCTTCTAAACCAAGAAATATCTCTGGATCAGCACCCGTTGTAAAATAAATTGGTCGCTCCCAATTGTTGGTTGCCAGAATATCGAGTAAGGCAATATCATTTTTATATAACACCCGCTTAGGACAAGTCCACTTAACGGTATCCTTATCATTATATGGCAAAGCGAAATTGCCAATTGGCGAATAATCAATCTTCTGCCCACTTTGCAAAGGCAGTTTACTTTGCTCATTATCGCTGCCAATGAAACGAACCACACTCATTAATGGAGCATAATCTTCATCACGATCCATTACCAAAGCATGATCCAGATCGCCGTTTTTATATCGATCAATATTTATCGTAAATGGCATCTGACCGGCATCGTTAACAGCCTCAGCCAACTGACGAACACACCAGTCAGCACCCATCAAACCATAATTTATTACTCTGACATCCGTTCTGAAGCCTTCTACTTCCTGCACATACCAAACCGGGTAAGTATCGTTATCACCATATGTAAAAAGAATAGCATTGGGCTCACAGGAAGCCAGATAACTCCGAGCCATGTTCAAAGCAAAATAACGGTTATCCCTATTGTGATCATCAAAATTCTGAGACAACATCAAAACAGGAACAGCCGTCACTATAAGCACCATGGCCAGATATCCTGTAAGCGAACTTTTAGAGAGTGTTTTTAACCAATGAGCAAGGGCAAAAGCTCCAAAAGAAATAAACATGGCAAAAGCATAAAACGAACCTGCAAAAGCATAATCACGCTCGCGGGGTTCAAACGGTGTTTGATTTAAATAAAGAATAATAACAGGACCTGTCATCAGAAATAGCAACCCGGTTACAGCCAGGTATTTTTTACCATTTTTACCCGCCCCTATTAAAAAGATAATACCCAACAAGCCAATTAATAAAGGCAATAAAAAATACCGGTTACGAGATGGGTTGTTTTGAGCAATACTAGGGTAAATACCTCCTTGTATATCTTTATCCAGAAAGGGTATGCCGGTTATCCAGTTTCCTTTCAGCACATCACCATGCCCCTGTTCATCATTTTGCCTGCCGGAAAAGTTCCACATAAAATAGCGGAAATACATATGGTTAATCTGGTAGTTAAAGAAGAATTTAAGGTTGCTTGCAAAAGATGGCTTTTCTTTACTTTTGGGATTGACCCCTGCCCACATCTGGTATCCGTAGATATGTGTCGGGCTGCTACTATGCATTCTTGGGAAGAATCCCGTTCCTTTAGGATCGTATTCGTATTCGTCAGCCTTTTGATAACTCTCGTATTCGGTACCATTAAATCGATAGGCTGTTTTGTATTTTAATTCACCTGCTTCGGCATTGTAATACTGTCCATATAGTAATGGACTTTGTGCATATTGTTCGCGATTAAGAAAACTATCGAGTGTAAATACGTTTGATGGATCGTTGAGATTAATGGGTGTATTCGCATCTGCCCGTATGATTATCATAGCATATGATGAATAACCAATCAGGAAAACCAGACTGATTACAGCCAAAAGGTGTTGCCAGTTGTTTTTCTTTCGGGTTTTGAATACAGCAAAGAATAGCAAACCAAAGATTACTATAGTGAAAAACAATAAGCCTGAATTTTTAGGTAATCCGAAACTGTTCACACTCATCAATTCAAACTTCTCGGCTAACCAAAGACCATTTTGAATCACACCAAATAGCAATATTCCCAGAATTACCCCGCCATACACTATTGCTTTAAAAAACAACATCCAAGAAAAGGGTGCCCTGCGAAGTAATATCAATAAAATAAGAACAGGAATGATCAAAAGGTTTAATAAATGCACCCCAACCGATAAACCAGTCAGATAGGCAATTAAAATGAGCCATTTTACACCTGACCCTGTTTTTTCATGCGCTTCCTCCCACTTTAAAAACATCCAGAAACACAGAGCTGTAAACAGCATCGACAAGGCATAAACTTCGGCCTCTACAGCCGAAAACCAGAAAGTATCGGAAACAGCAAAAGCTAAGGCTCCGATCGCAGAAGGAACAACAATATAAAGATATGAAGCAATATCCTGAGTATATTTACTAAAGATGCGACGTAACATATGCTCTGCCGAGAAATACATCAACATAATAGTAGCCGATGATGAAAACACCGACAACAGGTTTGCTGTATAGGCAATCTGAGAGGCATCGGAGGCAAAAAGATTCAGAAACCGTCCGAGTAACAGATAAAAGGGTGCTCCGGGCGGGTGTCCTACCTCCATCTTGGCCATACAAGAAATAAACTCACCACAGTCCCACAAACTGGCTGTTGGGGCCATGGTAATCCAATAAAGAATGGTGGTTAGAATAAAGATTGTCCAACCTATAATCAGGTTCAAGCGTTTTAGTGGATTCATGAGGTATTATTAAATTCCCTTAAAGATAGTTTTTCAGCGTATATTTTTACAATAAATTATTCATCAAACTATGATAAGTCAACTAAACGGTTGAATTTCTATATAAAAATTCATTTTCAAGGTCAAATAATCTAAATAGAGGGACTAACTTAAAATACCCTATAAAAATTGATAAAATGACTCCCCTATTTTTATTGATATTTCAGAGTTTAACATTAACATTGTACCTCCGTTTTATGAAGAAGAAAGATACCCTTAGTTCAACTTAGAAGTCAAACAAAAACAAATAATATATCACATGAATAAACTTTCTAAAATAGGGGTTTTAACTTCAGGAGGAGATGCACCCGGAATGAATGCAGCTGTGCGTGCTGTGGTGCGTAAATGTATTTACGAGAATATTGAAGTTGTTGGTATTATCAAAGGTTATCAGGGATTGGTAAATGGCGATTTTCTTCCTTTGAATGCTGGTTCTGTCAGTGGAATTCTTAAGCTTGGAGGAACCATGCTAAAATCAGCCAGATGTCCTGAGTTTCGCACACCGGAAGGAAGAGCAACAGCCTATGAAAATTTCAAGAAAGAAAAACTAGATGGGCTGGTTGTTATTGGTGGAGACGGTACCTTTACTGGAGCTAACATTTTTGGCCGCGAATATAACATCCCAATCATTGGGGTTCCGGGCACCATCGACAATGACCTATATGGAACCGATTTAACCATTGGTTACGATACCGCCTTAAATACTGTTGTTGAGGCTGTGGATAAAATACGTGATACAGCAACGGCTCACAGTCGTTTGTTTTTTATTGAAGTAATGGGGCGTGATGCAGGTTTTATTGCTTTAAATGCTGGTGTGGCTTCAGGTGCTGAAGTGGTACTTCTACCTGAGAAGAAAACCAACTACAACGATTTAAAACGTTTCCTTGAGAAACAATATTCATATCAGAAAGACAGTAGCATTGTTTTGGTGGCCGAAGGAGAAAAAATGGGTAATACGTTTGACATTGCCAAACGTGTGAATGAAGAACATCCTGAATATGATGCACGAGTAACTATTTTAGGTCACCTTCAACGTGGAGGTTCACCAACTGTTGCTGACCGTGTACTGGCCAGTGAGCTGGGTGTTGCTGCTGTTGAGGCATTGATGGATGACCAGAAAAGCATAATGGTAGGTATGGTTGATGGTGAAATTGTACATGTACCATTTAACCAAGCCTTGAAAAATAAGAAAGGAATTAATGAGCGCTTGTTTAGCCTTATCAACGTTCTTTCAGGTGGTAAACGATAAGTAAAAAGATATAAATGAAGATAGCCCGGTAAATATCGGGCTTTTTTTAATGCTTTATCTTTTGACTGAAAAAAATGCACCTTTTTCACACAATCTTTTCTTGCTGAAAACAAGGCTACAACAAGGATTACGTGTTATTTTTTCTAAAAAGTTCTTGCATTGCAAAAAAAACTATCTATATTTGCATCGCTTTTGACAAAAAAGCATGGCGATTGTCCCATGGTGTAATGGTAACACACCTGGTTTTGGTCCAGGCATTTAAGGTTCGAGTCCTTATGGGACAACTAAAAACCCTTTCTAATTTGAGAGGGTTTTTAATTAAAAAACTCGATTGTCCCATGGTGTAATGGTAACACACCTGGTTTTGGTCCAGGCATTTAAGGTTCGAGTCCTTATGGGACAACGCAAGAAAGCGATCGTAAAACGATCGCTTTTTCTGCTTTTATAAAGTTTGCTATTCGTCTATTCGTAAACACAAACGTAACTTACAGCTTCTTGTACCAACACTTTAAATGAGCTGTCTTTTGCTACTTTAAAGGTCTCATGGCGCTGATAAGTCTTCCATTCCTTTTCTCCAGGTAATAACACGTCCATTTTTCCGTGAGTAATGGTCATGTATTCAATGGTACTTGTACCAAATTCAAACTCTCCCGGAGCAATAACACCTGCAGTTGCTTTTCCTTCACTGTTACTGGTATCAATCGACTTTACCTGTCCATCGAAATACTCGTTCACTTTTAACATCTTTATGATTTTTATAGGTTAATGTGTATGGAAGCAAATTTACATTTTACTCAGAATAATGGCACAAAAAAAGATTCCGACCAGGCCGAAATCTTTTTATAAACTTTTACTCTTGTTATTTTTTTATGATTGTATATGTCTTAGGTCCATTAGTGGTATATATTTTAATCAGATAGGCTCCTGAAGCAATATGACTCATATCAAATCCATTTTCATATAATTCTTTTGCTTGTAAAAGAACACCCTGCAAGGTATATACTTCAATCTTAGAACACTTTTCATTTGCAATAATGTTAAGATAATCCGAAACAGGATTCGGATATAACCTAACCTTCTGATCTTCTCTTCTTTCGATTCCTGTTGATGTATCATAAACCAGACTCATGAAGTAAAGATTAGCTACTTCGCCTTTGGTAAGCAGATAATCGCCAGCTGTAACATCAACAACTAAAACACCATTGGTTGGATTATAAACGGTTCCGTTGATTTTAAAACTGCCTTCAAAGCCTGTATTAAAAACAAGAGTCAGTTTCCCTACCATGGTTGAATTAAATGAGATTGTAGTTGCCGATTCTATTTTTAAGCATTGAGTTAATGTAAGTCCGTTATATTCGACCGTTCCTTTCGAATCGGAAAGATTACCAGAGATAGTATAAAAAGTACTATTCAGACCTGACAAAGTAAAGTTATGAACCATATCGCCTTCCGTTACTTCACCATCTCCATTGTCATCTCCATTTCCCGTATCATCCGATTCCCCATCCCCTTGAATAGACACCAATGTTGTTTGATAAGATGTTAATGCATTTTTCAAGGCTTGATTTACAGCGTAAGAGGCATCATCAACCGAATTATTAAAAGTCCAAACAAAATCACCACCTTGCATTCTACCGCTATATTCCATCGCATTCGCTTTTGCGGCTTCAGGAGTATCAGGGTTATAATCATACATAAGGGCTGAATTTGTATCAAAATTGTTGTAGCTGTGAGCTCCTTGAGCAGTTACTACCTCAACAGGTACTTCCTCTTCTCTCGCAGATACCACATAGGCATCAAATTGCGTTGCAGAATTACTGAAAGCTTCATCACCCCAGGCAACAAATCTGTTTTGGCCTTCTATATAATTATTAAAAGCTTTAATGATACCGCCATCTTCACCTGAAAATGTACCATCAGGATCGTAAAAAATATCTGTTCCTTGCTGAGATATCATCATTGGGTATTTACAATTTCTGAAATAGTTTGCTTCAACAAAAACTGAAGAACCATTGGTTGCTCCCACTCCATACTTGGCATTTCCATCGAAATAATTATTGTAAACATGTGCAGAGAAAAAACGCACCCGAGGATGTCGTGAATCGGAATGATCAAACCAGTTATGATGATAAGTTACAAAAAGACCTTCTGTTGTATCTTCACCCAAACCCAGTAAACACGATTTCCCTGTGTCCCAGAAGTGATTATATGAAAATGTGACATAGGTTGACTTTTTACAATCAAGGGCACCATCACCCTTTGCCTGGTCTGAATCACTTCCGGCATCGCCATAAAATAAATCGCAGTGATGAACCCAGATATAATCATTGTCTTGTTGCAAACCAATATTATCGCCTTCATCGCTGTTACAATTCATAAATGCCAGATTTCGCAATTCAATATTGGATCCGTTTTTTATTCTGATGCCCCAGCCATCAACCACAGCATCATCACCTATTCCTTCTATGGTTATGTAGCTTGAAGCATTATTACTATTTTCCACTACAATATCTCCTTTATAATTAAAGGAAGGATCAGTGATTTGCCCAACCAGCCTTACAATCAACGGACGGTTATCATTGCCTTTTTTAAAGCCATCCAGAATTGCCTGTAGCCCAACACAAGGGTTTTCATTAGCCCCTGTTACATCCATCGAAATGGTATTTTTTGTGTTTTCAGTAATATAAATAATCACAGCATTATCCTTAGGTGTTCCATCATGGTTGTAGGCACCCGGGACACGATTGTTGGAAAAGGCAAAGCCTGCACGATCATGTGCATAAACTGTAATTGTACCTGATACTGTTACTCCCGTTTCAACTCCATTACTAACCGGTGCCACCTTAATGGTATAATCACCTGCTTTTAGTCCAGGAATATCAGCCCTGAAATAATCACCATAATTGCGAATCAGCTGATCATCTATTTTAACTTCTGTATTGCCTTCGCCACTATAATAAACATTAAAACTTTCAGCCCCTTCGACAGGCTGCCATTTTACCATAGCCGTTTCGAACCATCCAACTGATTCGATAAGTGTTACTGACTGAGCAAAAATCATATTGCCAGAAAGGGCAAGCAATGAGATTACAAGGAATAAATATTTCATAATTTGGATTTAATAAGTCTGATTAGTTTTCTTAATCAAAAGTAAACCCAATAATTATTTTGAAGGGTAGACAAATAGATTTGAAAAGGATGAGTAATCGCTTATAAAAAAGCGACCGGAGTATTTTCCGGTCGCTGTCCACGTTCACTTACCACTCCATAACTTTATTTTTAAATAGAGCTTATTATTCCCTGTTATTTCAATTAAATAGATTCCTTTAACAAACTGACTTCTTAACAATGTTAAAGTCTTTCCTTCGATCTTTGTTTTGAAGACCTGTTCACCGGTTATGCTATACAACGATAACCAACGACTATCTTCCGGAATATTCTCAAGTTTAACAAAGGTTGGTGAATAAATTACCCGGATTTCATCTTTGAAATTATCATCAATAGCTGTTGGCTCTCCTATTTCCACAGAACCAGCTTCAACCAATAACCTTGGGTAACCTTCGTTAACGATTAAATCGGAAAAATTTAATGGTATAACCAATCCAACATTTAAACCTTGTTTAATGAATACCTCCAACCCCATCATTGTGATATCTCCACTCACACCACTAACTCCGGCTCCGGCAAATTGAAAATGATTATCCACCTGATTTGCTGAATAAGACCAGGATTGAGTGGATGTACCAGCATTATTTATATCAATACTTTCAATATTATTGGCATTAAAAGTGATGCCTCCCGACAAACTGATCACCGGAAGCATGCTAATATCTGAACTCAGATAAACAGGCAACTGTACTGATGTTCCATCAGCCGGAATGATAACATCACCCAATTGAATGGTTCCATCATAAATATTAATAATGCCCGATTGACCTTTAGATCCCCTGGGATCCGTAACCATAACAACAACCTGACCACCTTTTTCGGCCAGCAACAATCCATTCTCATCTATCGATGCTATAACCGGATTGGAAACACTCCATTGATACGGCTCAATACCTCCACTAGCATTAAAGTCCAATGTCTCACCTACCAACAACTGTCCGTTTGTTGGACGAACTGTAAGATTAGGCAAGCCCAGAATATTAAAGTATCCACGGTATGACTTGGCTTTTAAAGCTTCGTTGAACATAGCATGTTGAATATCAACCCAGGTACCACCCGAGGATCGATCATCGACTTTAAAACGAATAAAAAACAATGGACCACTTCCACGTACTTTCATCGATGAGGCAAACGAAACAGTAACTGCCCCATTTAGACTGAGATTAGCTGTTTTATTACCGATTATCTCCAGTAAACTGCCTGCATAAATCACTTCTTCGGCCTTAAGAATACTTTCGTTAAAGCCTACTCTGACTTCACCTCCCATAACATCAAAATCATCAAGACGAGAGATATTAACCGGGATGGTTACATAGTTATTCTGATAATAACTAGTATCCCTTATTCGCAGGGTAAAAGGTACGACCTCAACCCAATAATCAGCAGTATCCTTAATACCCGTGTTATCTGTAGCAATCACTTTTACTTTGCCGGGAGATACCCCTGTAACTAATCCGGTTGAACTGATGCTGGCTACCGATAAATCAGTAGTGCTCCAGGTATAGGGAGCCGTTCCTCTCGATACGTAATACTGCAGTGTTTCACCTATTGCTATTAACCCTCCGTTAGGACTAAATGAAAGATAGGGTTGCGGACTGATTGTTACACGCCCATTTGTCAGATAAAGCGGAATACCACCCTCATTAAAAATGGTTTGATTACCTGTAACAAAGTTCAGATAAACTGTACCCTGGGCTTTCAGCCTGAATTGCAAATAGGCCAATACACCTGTTCCGGTTAATGGCAAAACCCCGGCATGACTTATGGTTATTCTGCCTGCATTGGCAATGTTGGAAACCGGATTACCCCAACTTGCAGAGACAGTGCCTTCGTAGGTTGGCTCCAGAGCTTCAAGTAAGCTGGCATTATAATCGATCGAAACCTGGTAGGATAAGATATTAAGTGAGGTTAGTGAAGTATCGACATACACAGGAACACTCACAATATCACCTACCATACCTGTTTCGGTGGCAATCCGCAAACCAATATCTGCCCTGGCTGGCATTAAAAAGGCCAACCAGAGTAGTATTGTGTATAGATAATATTTATGAACTTTCATGACTCGACAGTTTATCATTTTACAACCACTTTTTGAGTAAAGACTTCGTCACCAACAACCAATCGCAGAATTACCACACCATGATAATCGTTTAATTCATCTCCACTAAAATGATATCGTCCATTATTTAAAGTTCCGCTAAACAAACTACTGATCAAAGCTCCATCCGGACTGTAAACTGACAGAACAACTTTGCTATTATCATCAGCCACATCATAATCAAACTCTATGAAACCATCTGTTGGATTAGGATAAACACTGTACAAAGCTGAAGTTTCAACAACCAGCTCTGATACAGAAGTTGCAATTGGATTTTGAATAATGGCTCCTTTACTGTTACTAATCAAATCATGTTCGTTCACTAACAATTCACCAAAATCTATTCTTGTTTCTGCCTCAACACCAGAGATTAATTCAAACTGCAAATCGGCTAATACTCCTTGAGCTGAAATATCTTCAGATGAAGCAAATGCCAGATCAATAAAACCGTTAACATTATCGATGCTGTATGCCATCATAATATTCAAATCGCCTTGATCAATTTGTTTTACCTGAAGTACAGCAGGATTGAACTGCAGTTTAATATCAGTACTTAGCAGATTACCATTATTCTCAACCATTAACCTTGATGTAAATTCGGTATCAACAGGAGATGCATCAGTCAAACTGAAGAAGATTTCCTCATTGTCAATAGATGAACCGGTGCTCTTTAGTACTTCTGCAGGGAAACTGGTGATGATACCTGCTACGTATTGCAATACCAGTGAAGCATCATAAGCTGTAATACCAGCTGTACCAGACACATCTGCTACCGATTGTTGCAAATCATTTAAGGTGATAATGCTGGCTGCATGCTGAAGAATCAACGAAGCATCATACGCCTGAATATGACCATTGAGACTGACATCACCCATTAACGGATTGGTAAATCCATCTGTTGTGAAATCAGCATAATTAACCATATTAGTTACCGCGTCACCTGTACCACCTGGATTAGATGCATGGGTTGGACCAGTATTACTGCCCCAATAATTATATCGGGCATCAATATTGAATGCCATATCTACATTCTGAACCCCGTAATTGGTGTTTCCATAAATATCGCAGTAATTAATTACAGGGTTGGAAGCTCCGGTTGCCCGCACTCCATTGGAATTGTAGATCATGCTTGAACGCGTTATGGTAGGACTGGCTTTTTCTACTGTTATGGCAGCTTCGGTATTATAATATCCGGCATAACGTATCAAACAGTTATCCAAACGGCACGAATCATCAAAAGCCTCATCTGTAAAACGCAATCCTTTCCAGTTGTAATAATTACTGGTAATGGCTTGTGGTCCGTTTGAATTAGTGTCTCCACCAAAAAAGTCGTCTTTAATATCGGTGAATACAATTACACTGTCAGCAGTATATCCTCCCTCAGCAATCAATCCTCTCTTTATCGTCATGTAGGCCCCCTGATTGAATTTACAAATCACGCCCGGATCGATGGACAGATGCACACTGGTTCCGATGGAGTAATTGCCCGAGAAGTAATACGGAATATTTGGAACACCGGCAAAGGTATTCTTCTTCAAAGTAACATCCTGAACCAGTTCCTCATTAGCCAGCACTCCAATAGCTTTATAGGTTGTACCCGAAATAACATTGTTAACAGTATCTCTTGGGAATGAAACCAAAGAAATAACCATTGGGGCATAAGTAATATCATTAAATGTACTGTTGGTCAGTGCAGGTGTTGACACTCCCCTTAGTTCGACTCCCCAGGTACAGTTCTCGAACAGCGAAGCATTGATATCCGGTGCTGCCTGTTCCATATTAATTCCACTTCTTGAATACCTGAAAATACTATTATCAACCGAACAGGAATCATCATTGGATATGTCGTTAAAAGTTATGGCCGGATAGCCTTGAATAGAAGGCCCATTTTCTGCACCATTATCATTGGTATCCATCGGGTGACCATAAGCATCGTCGCGCAAATGGGTAAATACAACCGGTTTTTCAGCCGTACCTTTTAGTTGTAGGGCACCATTTACCGAAAAAGCAGCGGTATTATTGGTTTTAAAAACGGTTCCGGCCGGCACCACAATATTAGTACCTGAGTTAACTGTTAATGTGTTGTATAGAAAATAAGTGATGTTTTCATAGCCTGCAAAATCGCGCTGAGGAATGGTATCATCTAACGAATAGGTTTCCTGAGCAATACCCAAAGCAACAATTCCAAGGTTTGATACTCCATTGTTTTCAAAAACAGGGTTGGCAAACATACTGATGATGACAGGAGCTTCACCAAGATTATTAAATTGTGAATTGGTTACAACAGCATCAGAACTACCAAAAATACCTATACCTCCATAATGACAGTTCTCTATCTGGCAACTGTCAACCTCAACAAAAGCATCAAAAATATCAACCAGACTCCTGTTTTTTCCATTACTGTAATAGGTATAACCACCGTAATTAAGAATACAGTTGTTCAGCAGGTTATCGGCTTCCAATGAAGATGCATTAAAAACAATGCGGCTCCAGTTGTTCCTTTGAGGGATCGAAACGTTACCATCATCGTTTGTATCCCCTCCTTTTGAATCATCCTTGATGGATGTAAATACAATTTTTTCGTCAGTGGTACCATTGGCATTAAGAGCACCGTTGACGGTAATACTGCTGTAATAATCTCTGAATTTAATAACAACACCCGGCGAGATACTAAGTATTGCATTATTACCAATGGTTAATTGATCAACGATATAAGCAATGTTGTAGATTCCTCCAACATCACGTTTGATCAGACTGGCTGAATTAGCTAAATTTCCTTCAAGAATAAGGATTCCGTTACTACCGTTTCCGTTTGATGCGATATCGGGAGACGTAAACGACATCAGTGGATCAGACATCAGTGACATGGCTAACGGATCGAGTCGACAGTTTTGGATGATTACACTCTCGGAACAATCAGGAGCTGAAGAACCGTCAAATCTTAAGCCATAATAGTATGAATCGCTGATTAACGAATTTGCTATATCTCCTCCTGCATCAACCCAGGTAACTACACCATAATTACTGTTACCCCCAAACAATAATCGGGTATAATCAATTGAATTAAAAGCATCATTGGATGTTCCCATATATCTGATACTGGTCCAGTTTCCGGCAGCCGGTGCTTCAGCATCTCCATCATTTTTGGTATCCTGAGGAATTCCGTAGTTATCGTCTTTGATGGATGTAAAAACAACTGAATCCGTTTCCAGCCCGGATGATTTAAATCCACCATTTACAATGATGCTTCTGTTTTGATTAAATTTCAAAACCACCCCTGATTTAACTTCTACATTAGTTCCTGAATTAATAGTCAGATCATCCAGAAGGACATATGAGATATTGTTATATCCGGCAATTGTATCCTTATCAAGCGTGGCATTAAATCCAAGTTTTTCACCAATAATACCAATGGCAGTCCAACCCGGATTTACAAAACTGTTTCCAGTAAATTCAGGGTAAGCATTGATTGATTTGGCTATCGGAGTATAGGTTGTGTTTACAAATTCATTATTCTCAACAATAGGATGCGAAGCCTGAAAAGCATAAATACCATAATGACAGTCCTTAATAATGCTGTTGGTAATTTCAGGACTAGCATTCTCCATGGTAATCTGTCCACTACTAATATATTGGGTATTGTAATATCTGCCAGGCATAGAGCCATATTGCAAACGAGTATAGTTTAACACACAATTCTCATCATCAATTGTATTTTCAAACACAATACCTCCCCAGTTCCCTATTGCAGGTACGGTTTGTGTTCCATCTTTATTGGTATCCTGAGGGTTACCAAAATTATCATCACGTACCGAAGTAAAAGTTATATAATGATCGGCGTCGCCACCGTCAGCAATCAAAGCTCCTTTTACAATAATCAGATGCGATTGACTGTATCCCTTAATTACCACGCCCGGATCAATGGTTAGTGTAATACCTTCGGGTATGGTTACCGAACCTAACAATAAATAGGTCACGTTTGGAATACCTGTAACATCACGCTGGGGCAAACTGGCACTGGCTGTCATGGTGCTGCTGATAATTCCAATGGCATCATAAGTGTTATCTGAAAAAGAAAATGAATTATCTGTAAATGTTGGAGAGGCATCCAGCGTTAAAGCAAAAGGCACCAGCGATGATGAACCGATGGTATTAAACCTGAAAGTCGGACTGGAATTAAACTCTATATATGCACCAATATAGTTATTCTCGAAGTTACAATTTTCAATGCTGGGCGAAGCATTCTGAATCCAAACCGGAGCGCGGTTACTTCGTCCTCCAAAGGAAAAGTTGGCATAACTGATACTGCACATTCCATCGTTACTACTGTCTTCAAAACGTATTGATCCCCAGTTTCCTGCAGCCGGAGGTGTAGCTGCTCCATCGTTATTGGTATCGCCTCCCAAATTATCATTTTGATAGGATGTAAAATTGATTCTTTCAGTAACTGAACCATTGGCAATTAACGCCCCCCTAACTAATATACTACCATTGTTGAATTTGAGAGTATTTCCGGCTTTTATGGTTAAAGTTGCAGCGGACTGAACATACAAGTCGCGGTTTATAACATAAGGCACTGCAACGGTATCAAGCATCATATCTCCATTCAGATAACTAAAATCGACATAAACCCCATTGAATGTATTTCCGGATATATCAACGTTATTATGATCAAAGTTTAGATTAGCTGATCCTCTGTAAACCACTGGCCATCTGCATGCTGTAATCTGGGCACTTGTGACCTGAATGTTACCGTCATTATAAATTTCCAGTCCTGCATTATTTGAATCTTTAATAACACAGTTATCATTTATGTTAATGGTTCCTCCATTACTGCTCAATGCCCCATAATAGGCATTATACGATGAGCTATATCCACCGTATTCGATGGTGGTTGCATTAAAAATGGCTGATCCACCGGATCTAACTTCGATGGTATTCCAATCTCCTTTTTGACCAAGTCCGGCTCCGGCAGACGAAGTAAAAACGACCCGCTTACCTGCGGTTCCATTCACAATTAAATCTCCATCAACTGTGATACTGGTATTAGAATTAATCTTAACCTCAACTCCTTCATTGATGGTTAAAACACCCGATGAAGTAATTTGCAGATTTGAAGTTATCAAATAAGGTGAGCCTTCAACCGTCCAGGTTGAATCGGTTGTAATATAGCCTGAAACATTGGTTTGTGCGGTTAAAACCAAGCCCATACTAATTAAAAAAACGAAAAGGGTAAAAAGTTTTTTCATATTGAGAGTATTAATTAAACAAATTACATACGCTAGATTAAGTCCTTTAAAATGGAGAGAGCATTAAAGTAATTTACAGTAATTCAGAAGTATTGTCAATGTTATGAAAAGCCTTTTTATGGGCACTTTCAGAAGAATTGATGAACTTAATTTGTATGTAGATTAACCAATACTAAAAACATGTGATCGTAAGAATTGGGATGATTGACTAATAACACCGACAATTCAAATTAACATGTATAAATTTCTAGTACGGATAAAGATTAATTATAAATTGCAGTTGAATAAAATAACATTACGGTTAAAATTCGAATTGATATTACACTTAAATCACAACGTTTTAATAAAATGTATTTCAACAGTTTAAAACATAGTGTCGTGTGAATGTCGTGTGTAATTCAGTTCAATTATTTGGAAAAAATTTAGTTGAATATAACCTTGTCAAAAATTACAAACTAATATGAAGTGTGTTTCATTCAAAGATAAATTAATAGAAGTAAGGAAAGCTAAAGGCTTAACACAAGAAGAGGTAGCTAACCTTTGTAAAATAACAGCCCGAACCATTCAACGAATAGAAACTGGTGCTGTATCACCACGTCCTTACACCATAAAATTAATCTCTGAAGTGCTTGGATTTGAATACTATTATTCAGCTAATAAGAAAAAGCTAAAAGTATTAGAAAGTGTTAAATCTGACAAAATAAGTTTCTTTAAAAGAAATAAATCAAACTATAAAAATCTGATAAAAAGTATAATAATAGTATCAACACTCATAATAGTTACAGCTGTTTTACTAGCATTTCTTTATCCAGAAGATAAATCAAGTGTAACAATTGAAAATTCTTTAATTGGTAAATGGCGATTATGTATTACTGATGATACTCCATGGGAAGACCTTTTTGAAAGAAAGGGTTATTACAGATATAAAATTATATCGACAGAAACATTTATTGTAGTTGATACAGATAGTCTAAGCAAAAACTTCTATTCATACTTTATGGGTAACTACCAAGCTTATAATGGAATATACTCAGAAACCATTCAGCATACAGATTCATGTTTTTCAATGATGGCTGATGTTACGAATATTTTCAAGTATATATTGAAAGGAGATACACTATACTTGGAAGGAACTAATAATTGCTATAATGAAATTTGGAAAAAGGTTGAATAAATTGATTATTATGAAAATAAAAACTCTAACTCTGTTTGTTTGTCTTATGATTTTTAGCCAATTAACTAAAGCTCAATACTCTAAAGATAGTCTCATTCAAGAAAACACAGATACATCTAAGGTTATTGTATTTCTTGATGGAAAACGTATTCCGCAAAAAGTCATATTGCCAAAAATTCAAGAAGGAAGTGCAAAATTTATAGGTGGAGAATGGCGTAGCCGACAATCCATATTAGTCTATGGAGAAGCTTATCGTTATGGAGTAAACTTCTTTATTACCAAAACTCTGCCCAACACTGAAAACTAAAACATTTAAGAAAATTGTAAAGTATGAAAATCCTAAACCTGCTAATGATAGTATTGCTAAATACAATAGTGTCATGTCAGTTGACTTCTAACGAATATCAAATCAATGGAATTGTCAATGATAACTTAAATGGTAAGGCAATTATGCTATTTAAATTTAAAGCCGATACCATTTGGAAAGTGGACACTGCATATATTAAGGATGGTAAATTCTTTTTCGAAGGAGAAGAAGAATTAGACGATGTCTCTATATTATCTGTTGGCAATTACCCTGATAAAGTTTTTTCAGCAGAACTAGCACTAGAAAAAGGAATCATTCATGTAAAATTAGACTCTATATCTGAGGTGAGAGGGACACCAATTAATGACAATTACAGTTCTTATAAATCAACTATTCGCAAGTATAATGATTCCATAAAAACATGTGATAAAGAAATAATTCATGATATCATCGATGCAGAATATCAATATCAGAAAAATTGGATTGCAAATAACGTGAATGTACCAACCGCACGAATGGAACTTAGGAATTGGTATTATAATATTGCCAATGACAGCTTGTTTGTGGCATTATACGAACTTATTCCTGGGGAATTACAAACCAGCCCGGATCTGAAAGAAAAATATGAGCGAACATTTGAAAGTATTGCGGCTAATAAAAAACAAAATGAATTAGTAAATCAGGAATTTATTGACTTTGAATTAATAACCCTTAACAAAAAGAAGTCTAGACTATCAGATTATATTGGCAAATCAAAGTATGTATTTCTTGAGTTTACTGCTTCGTGGTGTGGTCCATGCAGGGCCGATATACCTAATTTAAAAACACTTTATGAACAATATAAGGATAATGGCTTTGAGATCATAAGTATTTCCGTTGATGATGACTATAATCAATGGAAAAGATTTATTGAAGAAGAAGATGCACCTTGGATACACTTATCTAATCTGGAAGGAGTTCCTTCCGATTTAACCAAAGCTTATGGAGTGGATGGTGTTCCACATGGCGTATTAATAGATAGAGAAGGAAAAATTATTTCAACCAAATTAAGCGGACTCTTTTTACTGCATTTTAACACTTTAGGAGAATTATTTGAAAAGGAAAATCTGTAAGAAAAACCCGGTATTAAAAAAGCATTAATACCGGGTTAATTTTCTATTTCACAAATTCAGCTTGATTTAAATAATCATAGCTCAACTTAACACTTTCCAATGGTTCAAAGTTGTAAGCTTCTACTTCTACCACAATCTTTTTCATACCTGCTTTTTCAGCTTCCGCAAAAACAGATTCGAAATTCATTTTTCCACTTGCTCCCAGCTCCTTCTCATCTTTCACATGCCAGAACAGAAAACGACCCGGGTAGTTATTAAAGTAATCAACGGCACTCTTTCCTCCCACTTTTATCCAATACAAATCCAACTCGAAGAATACTTTATCTGGATCGGTATTTTGTAGCATGAAATCGTATCGTATCTGACCATCTACTTCTTCAAACTCTTTGTCGTGGTTATGGTAACCAAAAAGTAAACCTTTGGCTTTACATTTTTCACCTACTGCATTAAAATAATCGCAGTAACGCTTCAGGTCTTCTAAAGAGCCGTATCCTTTGCCATCCATCGATGCCTGAATGATGTATTCGGCACCGGCAGCTTTATGAGCATCAATACATTGATCCCACCAAGCCATGGCTGCTTCCCAGTTTGTTGAATCAGGTAACGGATGACCAGCATGAGATGCCGTAAACTTTAATCCGTTTTTATCCAGCAAGGCTTTGAATTCTTCAGGACTCATACCATAGAATTTTCCATCACCATAACCGGCTGCTTCAATAAAGGTATATCCTATCTCGCCCAGCTTTTGAATCGTCACGGCTGCATCTTTGCCCATGTCATCTCTAACAGACCATAGCTGCAAGCCGATATCTTTCTTTGGTTTTGACTCCTGACAACAAGCATTCATTAGCAATGAAACCATAAAAAGTAAAACACTTACTTTGATTGCCGGGGATTTCATAACTCCTTAATTTTTATATTACGGAACCATACATCATCGCCATGATCCTGCAATCCAATGTATCCTTCAGTGGCAACATCTGCCCAGTTTGGATTCAATTCAGGGAATTTACTTCCGGCAACCAGTTCATTCCATTCAGGTGTCCATAAATGATATTCCACTACAGTTTCTCCATTTTGGATATGCCAAACAGAACCTTTGTAAACTTTTATCTCAACAGAATTCCATTCGCCAGCTGGTTTTGCATTTTGTGGAACAGCAGGATATAAATCATATAATGATCCTGACATTCTGTTTCCGTCTTTACCTGCTTTAGCATCTGGATGACGTTCGTTATCCAGAACCTGCATTTCTGGCGCTGTTTTCCAGATATAATCAATACTATCACTTTCCTGACCCAGATAGAAAATACCTGAATTACCACCTTCCGATATTTTCCATTCAAGCTTCAAATGAAAATTTCCGAACTTTTTATCACCGAATAAAATATCACCACGATCTTTACCACCGGCTTCACCGCGTCCGGAACCCGGACAATGCAATGTTCCGTCTTCTGTTATATCCCATCCATTTGGGAAAGTAGTTTTATTATAGCTTCTCCAGCCATCTGATGTTTTACCATCAAACAACAGTTGCCAGCCATCAGCTTTTTCTTCTTTAGTCAATGTATTGTTTTCTTTAGGTTGTTGGCTGCAAGCCGACGAAATTATCAGAGCTAATGCAGCTAATAATAAGATTTGTTTCATTATTATATAGATTTAAGTTAGTACTGTAAATTAAGATTCATTTATATTTCGTTTCATTGTCTTTAATTTGATCAAAGTTTTAATCGCTCTAGCCGCTAAGGCTTTTCATTTCTTGTCTTGATACAAGAAACGAAACAAAGAAAATCAAGGCTACATTGTCTATGATTCCCATTAATTCATTCAACTTAAGTGCGGCCGGGTGATCTTCGAACAAGTTCTCAGCTTCCCGGTCTTACTAAAGTTCAATTTCTTAACACTCATCATTTCCAATGAGGCCACCTTTTAAGATCTATTTAGGCATTTCTGGTAATGTCCAACCATCACGATAAGTATGCTTGATTAATTCCTGTGCAAAAGCGTTGGCATTAACCGGATCCGTCCAGTCTTTATTGAATGTTGGATGTCCATCATGAATTTTAAAGCCATCGCGAATAACGGTACGTATTGTTTCATCATCACCAATATTGGTAAATCGCATGTTTTCGCCATCCCATTCCAACTCTTTATTAAGCGTTTGCAAACGAACAGCCAAAACTCCCATTACAACCATTTCGTTGAAAGGACCTGCCTCGCTAAATGGAGATAAAGTCTCAACACGATTTTCTGGTGATTCTTTACAGGCTCGTACCCAATCCATCTCGTGCGAGGTTTTAATACGAGGTTGTGTTTTAGGTACATCAGGCACTCTTCCTGACAATAACCAAGGATCCTTTCCATAACATCCGCATATCAAAGTATCTTTTGTTCCATGGAATATAACACCTCCTCCGGCATCATTCATATCTCTTCCGGCTGGCCATCCTTCCGGTTTCAAAGGTTGTAAACCTCCATCATACCAGTGTACCTCCACTTCTGGCATGTTAACTTTTGGCAGACTCTTTCTTTCTGGGAAAGTCAATCTAACACGTTGAGCTGTTGGAGCCGCATCAGTTAATAATAAAGTAGAGCTTCCTTGCGCTTTTGTAGGATATCCCAGGTTCAGACTTTTAAATACAGGGTGAAGAATATGACAAGCCATATCTCCCAATGCACCTGTTCCAAAATCCCACCATCCCCGGAAATTCCAAGGTGTATAAATAGGATTGTAAGGTCTCATCTTTGCAGGACCAATAAACAGATCCCAGTTAAACGTTTCAGGTACCGGCATCACCTCTTCTGGTCGGTTTAATCCCTGAGGCCAGATAGGACGATCGGTAAATGCTTCCACTTTGGTTACATCCCCTATTTCCCCGTTATGTATCCACTCTGTTGTTAAAGCAACTCCTTCACCCGAAGCTCCCTGGTTACCCATTTGGGTAGCTACCTTATATTTTGCGGCCAGTTTAGTCAGTAAACGTGACTCATAAACAGTGTGAGTCAGAGGCTTTTCAACATAAACATGTTTACCCATTGTAATGGCATGAGCCGCAATAATGGCGTGAGCATGATCGGCTGTAGCTACAACAACAGCATCAATTTCATCGGCCATTTCATCAAACATTACTCGCCAGTCCCAGTAACGCTTAGCTTTAGGGAAGTGCTCGAAACAGCCGCTGGCATATTTCCAGTCTACATCACACAAAGCAACAATATTTTCACTTTCCATGGCTTTCAGTACACCAAAACCACGACCGCCAATTCCAACACCGGCGATATTCAGTTTATCATTAGGTGATAGTTTGCGACGTTTAGCAAATACAGCTGAAGGCATCATAGCTAATCCTGCCGCCATCAGGCTTGTATTGGTGATAAAGCTCCTACGGCTTAATTGTGATTTTTTTGAATGTTCCATAAAATTAGATGTTAGAAGATTTATTGGATTAATTTTTAGGTCTATATGACTTGTTCTTTTTCGGCATCCCAGAAAACTTTTCTGTCTTCACGATAAGCAATGGTAGCCATATGAGCTGTTATGGCTTCTTCAAAGGCCTGATCAATATTACAGCTGGGTTGTCTGTTCATTCTGATGCACTCCAGCCATTCTTTAATATGTAGATGTGCTGTATTAACACGTTTACCTTTTACATGAGTATAGAGCAATCCACGGCTGGCAAAATATTTTTCTGTGGCCGAAGTATAAGCATCAACAGTATTTCTGCCAGGCTCATAGGTTATCATGGCTTCTTCCGGCCTGATCAAACCTGCTTCCAATTGCTTTCTGTATTGTGTTGAACCTCTGTCGGGAAATATTTCAAGGCGATTTTCCATACGCATGGTTGCATCATGGCCCATTATCACTTTGCCTCTGTAATTATCGTTGGCCAGTGAGGCACTGTACATAAATGTCAGATCACGTTCAGGATATTCAAATACAGCATGGTAAACATCCGGCACCTCTCTGCCGTCTTTAAAGAAATAGACTCCACCGGAGGCAACAGCCGAATGAGGGATACCCAAGCCGAGAACCTGGTTAATCGCATCGTACTCATGCGTTAATAAGTCACCTCCCAAACCGGTTCCATAATCCCACCAACAGCGCCAGCGGAAGAATCTTTCGAGACTAAACGGATGAGCATTGGTTGGCTCAATAAACTGCTTCCAATCAACAGTTTGCGGATTGGCATCGGGATGGATCGGATACACCCAGGCTCCGTTCGGATCATTTCGGTTGGTACAAACCTCAATCAAAGATATTTTGCCCAATATATTTTTATCAATCAACTGTTTGGCTTTTCGGAAAGAAGCTGTCTGACGCCCCTGATGACCTAACTGTAAAACTACGTTTGATTGTTTGATTACGTTACGTAAAGCATATGCTTCTTCTACCGTTCGGGTCAATCCTTTTTCAACATAAATATGTTTGCCGGCTTTGGCAGCATCCATTGCCATTTGAGCATGCCAGTGATCAGGTGTTGCAATGATTACGGCATCAACATCCGATGCATTTATTAAGTCACGATAGTTTTGGTAACGTTTAGCTTTAATATTCAGGCTATCTTTAGCAATACCTTTTTTTGCATTTGCTGATGCCAGTAAAGCATAGTCTGCATGAATATCAAATATATCGCAAACAGCTGTAATCTCAATTTGCAAATCATCCTGACTCAGATAATCCTGAAAACGGGTATCATCAGAATTTCTTTCTGCACTCGAAGCCCAATCCTTCAATACATCAGGATGTGCAAATCCGGCTGCTTCCAATAACTGTCGGCCTCTAATACCTGAACCTATTATTCCAATCCGGATAACACGATCACTTCCAGAAGAAACAGGATCAGGATCGTCATATAAATTTAAACCTAAATCATCAGCTATACGATATGTCTGTTCCTCGCGATATTGAAGTTTTTCTGAAAGACCATAGGCGAAAGCTCCTAAAACAGGAACAGTCGCCAATGTTTTAATGATATCCCGACGGTTGTATTTTTTTTGATTATTATCCATTGATTGAATTCTTATGCTTAAACAATAACCTGTCAAAACCAATAAATTGACTGGTTGGAACGAAATATAAAACCATTAACACGACTGCGAATATGAGGTTTTTATCTACCCACAATACATGGTCGCTGGTTAAGTGGAAATTCTGGGAAGCTACTGTTGGCGGGTATGACACGTAATACAATAGTACCAATATCACCCCTGATAAGGATGCCACTTTAGACAAACAGCCAAGTATCAAGCCAAGTCCAATGGCAATCAGCCCCCAGGTGTTTAAAAAATCAACTGCTTTAAGTAATGATGCATTTTCGGCAAGAGCCAGCCATACATTTTTAAGCAGTCCATGCGAATTCATTAAATAAGCATAAGAACTCCAATTCGGATCAAGAAATTTTACAATGCCTTCGTACAAAAAGTACCAACCCATCAGCACCCGTAAAACAGCAAGAAAAGAGAGTTGTTTTGGATTAAAATTAGATTTAGTTGCCATAAAGACACATTCTTTTAAAGTTAGATGTCATTTAAAATTAAGTATTTATAACAAAACAAAAAATTACATTGTCAACGAATTTTAAGAATCGTTGATTAGTGTACTCTTTTGTCAGGTATTTTCAATTAATCTTTCTAATACACTTCCAATTCACTTATTGATGTGGCATATTCAATCCCCAGATGTGCATTGGCAGCATCTTTCTCTATTCCCCCTGCGTGCCCTATAATTCTGATTCCTCTTGTTTGAATAGTATCAAATTGGATGGTAAAATCCTGATAAGCTGGTTTCATCCATTGATTATTATCCGTATTTAATTCAGGATATATTTTTTTCTCATCAACCTCTTTCCATTCCTTATCCTCAAGATATTCAATTCTAAAATCTGTAAACCAACCATAAAATTCCCCGGGTTTACCATTATTATAAATTAATGTTGAGATTGACTGAGGCTCATCCCATAAATATCCATAGTAATCGGTAGCCTGTTCATGATTGTTCTTGAGACTCATATAGCCAGTTCTATCATTTCCGTCTCTGATTACCTCTATATCTTTATTTGTAGAAGTTGTATTAAATAATATCTCAGACGCTGTCAGAGCTTTGTTATTATCGAAAACATTCAGGTGAACCTTCCTTTCAATCTTATTGTCGAGATTTGAAGCTATCATCGTAAATGAATAATCACCTTCTTGCTCAGGAGTGCCAGACAGGCAACCATCCTGATAAATGATACCAGCAGGTAAATTGCCAATTATTTCAATTTGTTTTTCTAATGAGCCTGCATAAACAGGATATTCCCAATATTGTCCAACCCGAAGGGATTGCAGTGGTATCGGGTTAAATTCAAACGGAGCAACGAATCTGGATTTAGAAGCAATTTTATAATACTTCTTTCCATCCTTTTCGAATATTTCTCCACCATTCGCTAAAATGATCTTTTCTGCCTGTAATATGGTTCGTTCTGCCAACTCTGTTATTTTAGCATCCGAAAGACCTTCGCGGGTAATCATCCGATAAGAATCATTGAATGGGAGCTCCCATTTCATATCCTTTATCGGAAACATTAATTCCTCAGGAATACTTTTAAATCCATTTACGATACCCAGCAAACCACACATGGTTGCAGCCTGATTATCAGCATCCATACCAAAAGCACAGGCATAATCAAGTGTCATCTGAAAATCTCCCTGCCCGTAAAGTAATGCCATTACACCCAATGCCCCATTTAGTGTAGCATCAACCGCTGCCCAAGAGTGACGGTTATAATCCTCAATTCTATAGTACTTCTCAACTACATTAGCCCTCGCCTTTTGCCATTCTTCAGGGTATAGTTGATATTGTTCCTTTACAAACTCAACTGCCTTTGCAAAACGACTGTTAACAGGCAACGCGCAGATTCCAATCTCTATTAATTCGTTGATGTCTTTTTCGAAAAAAGCTGCACTATACATGGCAGCATAATGTAAAGTGGGTTCTAATCCAAAATCATCACTTGTGATACGGGCAGCATATTCCGATTTAGCTACGGCATAATTAATCATCCCAGGAGCTGTAACTGCCCATATTTCGTTTACCAATTGCGGATCAATCTGAAACCATTCACAGTTAAACTGTTTATTACCTGTAACGGGTGGATAATGACCCGCATTCATTAACGTCACTGCCATTCGATTGGCAAACCAGATACGTTCTTTAACATGAGTTTTCCAGGCTTCTGCCAGGTCAAAGTAAGTCGGTTCAATACCTTTCTTCTCCATAATAGACAGATACATGTATTCAATATCAGTATCATCATCAGAAAAGGCACCATCATATTTTTTCAGATCAGCCAATGTAAAGGAGTACCCATAAGGAAATTGATCAGGACCAGGTTCATCTATGTATTTAAATTCATATCCCAATCCGTATGTATTACCAATAATCTGCCCAATCCATGATGCATAAACGGCATCTTTGTATTCATCAGCCGATATAATTTTGGATGGTTCCTCCGCAACATTACATGCAACCAAAAACAAAATGAATAGATTGGATAAGGTGTTTTTCATAGATTCTTCAGAACTTTCGATAATATTAACTGATATATCACAGTTTCCCCAAAAATCAACCTCACTTTAAACTCATATTACAATAAAACCTTTCTATTTACTCACATTTATTTTTAGATGTACCTTATATGTAAATGAATTTTTACAATATGCTTTTGATTAGTTATTATTGTATTTTGAATCCAAAACGGCTTAAAGCAGTATGAAAAAATCTTTTCTAATACTCTTATATATACATCTTTCTACATTGGCTTTTGCCAGCGTTACAACAGAGCTTGACTCCCTTTTTATTGTGTTAAATAAAACAATGAGTGAGCGTAGTAAATACCAAGCCATTAAAGAGAATAAGATTAATGGATTAAAAAGCTTATTGAATGAAAGTGAACTGACTGCAGCCCGTGAATTTTATGTTAACAATCGTTTATTAATCGAATATCTCCCTTTTAATTTTGATTCGGCGGTTCATTACATTGACCGAAACCTGGAACTGGCGAGACTATATGACAACAGGGAATTTAAAAACGAAACCAATTTACACCTTGCTAATTTGCTGGCATTCTCTGGCCGATATCTCGAAGCCCTTGATGTGGTTAAAAAAGTTGATTCTAAAAAAATCAATAAAGAGCAAAAACAGGAATATTACAGCATTTTTACCAAAATATACTCTGAGTTATTTCTTTTTACGCCAGCCAAAGAAAACATTGAATTGTATCGAGCGGAATATCATGCCTATGCTGACACTTTATTAAAATTTCTTGATCCCTCGAGTGAAGAATATCTGGCCATCAAAGAAAAGGAATACCGTGATAACCGAAATATGATTGACTGTAAACGAATCAATACCCAAAGACTGGCTATGGCAGAATCGGGTACGCGAATCTATTCAATGATCACCTTTGAAAGAGCTATTTTATACAAGATGGAGCATGATCTGGAATCAGCTAAAAAATACCTGATTCTTTCAGCCATTTCGGATATTAAGGCAGCGGTTAAGGATAACGCTTCTCTCACCGATCTGGCCATGATACTTTTCAACGAAGACAATATTGACGATGCCTACCGGTATATAATGTTTTCGTTCGAAGATGCTGCTTTTTATAATTCACGACTACGATATGTACAGATTTCCAATATTTTACCACTTATATCAGAAGCTTATCAACTAAAAACAAATCGTCAGAAAAGCGAACTCAGAAGGTATCTAATAACCATTAGTTTATTAAGTATTATATTATTGATTGCCATCATTGCAATTTTCACACAGATAAAATCATTACGAAATGCAAAAGATGAATTGATTAAGGTAAATGATCGCCTCAGGGAACTAAATGATGAATTACAAACCGCCAACACCGAGTTGTACACACTAAATCACGACTTAGTTGAATCTGATATGGTAAAGGAACATTACATTGGCAGCTTTCTGGCTATTTGTTCTGATTATATTGATAAGCTTGACGACTTTAGAAAAATGGTCAATAAAAATATTGTTGGCCATAAAGTGGAAGAGCTCTACACAACAACCAAGTCCCGCAAATTGATTGAGAAGGAGGTGGATGATTTTTATAATAGCTTTGATAATATCTTCCTGCATCTATTCCCCGATTTTGTTGATCAAATCAATAATCTATTACTGGAGGATGAAAAGATTGAGTTAAAGAAGGACGAACCCCTTCCAACCGAGATTCGCATATTTGCACTTATCAGATTGGGAATCAAGGACAGTTCAAAAATTGCTCATTTATTGCGATATTCTGTTAATACCATTTATAACTACCGCGTTAAAATCAAAAATAAAGCGGCTGTACCTCGCGAAGAATTTGAAGATTATATTATGAAAATAGGATCGAAGATTATTTGATTTCTCATATAAGATAAGATTGTAAATACTCTTTTTATTAACTCTTTTGCACTTCAAATAGAACTATTAATGTCGCAGAGTATTTATATATTTAAATAGTACGATACTCAAAGTCTGATAAAAAAATGTAATTTTAACTCAATTATTTGTGCATGAGGACTGTTCGCCATCTATTAACCAATCAGTCGTAAATGAAACTTCGAAGTCTTTTAAAAGATAAAAACAATATCCAGGATATTGAGTTTAACAAAAGAATAACCAATATTGGCTTAATTTCCTTGACAATTTTAGTTGTACCTCTGATAATATATATACATATTATAAATCGTCAAAGTAATTTTTATCATCCACTATCTACAATTTCTAATATTATTTTAATTGTTATACTTATTCTACACACACTCTTTTTTAAGAAAGTTCCTTATAAAATAAAAAGATTTCTACTGGTCATCATCATGTTCTTTTTTGCTTTAAAGGCAGTTTACATGGCCAATATTGAATTTATGTCAAGTATTTTCATAGTTCTTATTACCTACTATGTTCTAACATCACCTCCAAAAACATCCATTTTAATTATATCTTTTGTGGTGATATTATTTATAGCTTTTCCAATATTATTTCATTATAAAATCATATCATTTTATTATAATGCAGATAATTACCACAACGACATAGCGATTATAATTATGCGAATTGGCAACAACATGCTTGCTATTGGTTTTATGACAACTTTAATCTTTTATGTTTTTGCAAATAATAAAAAAAATATAGCCTTACTTGAGTCAAATATTGATGAGATTGTTGAACTAAACGAAAAGTTAAAACAGGAAATAAATGATAGAAAAACAGCTGAAACATTGGCTGTTCAACAGGCACACAATTATCTTACTTTATTCAATAACAGTTTCGATGGTTTTATTCTTTCATCAGAAGATCACAGAATTTTGGAAGTCAACCAATCAATTCTTAAGATATCGGGTTTTGAAAGACATGAATTAATCAATAACAACCTCTTTAAAATACTTGACTATCAATACAATGATACAATTGAAAAAATAAAGAATATTGCCCTCACAGGTGTTGAAACTGGTCCTGTTGTTTTAGAAACGAAAACGAAAAATAACGATAAACTTATAATACAGATTCAAGCTGTTGCTATTAAGAATCAGAATAACTATAATTTCTTATCCATTATTAAAGATGTTACTAAACAACATATTTTCCTGGAAGAGTTAGGTAAAAGAGAACAGTTATACCGAACTCTATTTGAACAAACAAATGAATCCATTTTAATAATGAATGGAAAAACTGTTGTGGACTGTAATGCTGTAGCAAAAAAACTATATAATATTGAGAATACGATAAACAGCCATACCGAACTTCCATACACAAGTATAGACAATGAATTTGATGAATCTAACAATTCAATTTTTTTACACGAGAAAGTAGTTTTAACATTAGCTGGTCAGCCACAATCTTTTGAATGGAAACACACCTTTGCAGATAAAAGGGATGCGATTTATACAATGGTGAACCTACAAGAATTAAAAGTACTCGGACCAGATTATTACATGGTTGTTGAAAAAGACATTACTGATCAGAAAAAAAATCAAAACTTAGTTCTTAATTCAATTATTCAAACAGAAGAAAATGAGAGAAAGAGAATATCCTCTGACCTTCATGATGGTATTGGTCCATTACTTACAACTATAAAACTATATACACAGGCGTTATCTGATTCAAAAGATATTGAGCAACAAAATATGATAAAAAATAAATTAATCATATTGATAGAAGATGCTGTGAATAGTATTTCTGAGATTTCATTTAACATCAGTCCTCATATTCTGCTTAATTACGGTGTTGTTGCAGCTATTAATTCTTTCATCGAAAAATTTTCAATACACGAAAAATTACAAATTGAATTTATACATGATACAATAGAAAGATTTGATGAGCATATTGAAATAACTATTTACCGTTTATTTTGTGAATTAATCAATAATACACTTAAGCATGCTAATGCAACTAAAGTGACATTCAAATTAATAGAGAATAACACCTCAATACAATTGCAATACAAGGATAATGGTATCGGATTTGACACGAATAAAATAAAAGTAACAAGAAAAGGAATGGGACTGGAAAATTTTCGGAGCAGAATTCAGTCCTTTAATGGATTATTTTTATTAAAAAGCAAACCTGGAAATGGATTTTTCGTTAATATTATATTACCAAAAGTTAGTTGATGATTAACATTGCGATTGTTGATGACCATGAAATGTTTATTGAAGGCTTGGTGTTAGTGCTAAGTCAAGTTGATAATTTTAATGTTGTTGCCACTTTTTCATCTGGAGATGAGTTTCTTTCATCCATAGAATCCTTAACAATTGATATTGTACTAATGGATATCAATATGACGGGGAAAAGCGGTATTGAAACAACAAAGATCTGTAAAGTCAAAAAACCTGAGGTAAGAATTATAGCTGTCACAATGTTTGTCGAAGACTCTTATTATATGCAAATGATTAATGCTGGAGCTCACGGTTTCATTTTAAAGAAAGCAGGAAAATTTGAGTTGACTCAGGCTATTAATGAAGTGTATAAAGGGGGAAATTATTTTTCTCAAGAGATACTTAAGAAAATGGCATTCAAAGCCATTTCAAAAAAAGAAGACGATCCGGATCAGTTATCTTCCCGTGAAGTTGAAGTCTTGCAGTTAATTTGTAAAGGAATGTCAACCAAAGAAATCTCAGAAAGACTATTTCTAAGTACTAAAACGGTTGAAGTACATCGATCCAACATACTAAAAAAAACAAACCAAAAGAACGTTGCCCAATTGGTAATTTGGGCACTAAAACACAATTATTGCTCTTTATAAGAAATCTATCCTGATTTAATTCTTACTTCCAATCTTCACTAAATATTGATATTGTGACACTTACAACATGTCGCATTAAATATCTAACTAATATTCATCGCTTTTTCTTAATGCCTCTAAGGGTTTTCCCTTATAATAATTAGGTGGTTTTTTACTGCCTTTTACCTACTTACCCTCAATAGTGGATCTGTTCTACTTTACAACTTTGTATCGTAAAATATGATCTATGTCAAATTCATTAAAAATTAGCATTGTAGACGATAATAAATTCTTCAGGGAAGGATTACGTTTTTTTATAGAATCAGAAACGGATTGGACGATTACTCAGGAAGAAGAATCTGGTCTCAGTCTTATTGATAAAGGATTTTTAATCATTCCGGATATTGTTTTAATGGATATTAATATGCCAAAGTTAAATGGTATTGAAACAACTTTTAACCTCTTAAATGGCTATTCCAGAACTGAAATTAAATTCATTGCCATTACGTTACATTCAGACAGATACCATATTGAAGCACTAATTAAAGCGGGTTTCAGAGGTTGCATATTAAAAAAGGATGTTTACTCCGAGCTCAAACAAGCAGTTGAAAAAGTACACACTAATGGTCTCTATTTCAAACACTCATCCATCAGGAAATTACAAAATAAATTATAAACTAATTTAAACGAAAATGAAAAGAATTATTGCCTTCTCTTTTTTTGTGACATTAATAATGTTAACAAATCAAATAGTTGCACAAGCAACTTGGGAGCCTCAAATGAAAATTACCGGTTACATCTCAACTGAATTCAATTATTTTGATGATTTAAAAGGTTATGAAAACAATTATGGTGTAGCCTTGTCCGAAGCTGGATTTCTTACTAACTACAAACCTATAAAGGACTTAACGTTCAAATCTGTATTTGTTTATCGTCCTGATTTTAGTTTTGATCAGATGTTAAATGAAGCTAATATTGAATATACTGCTTCTAATCAAATGAATTTAAAGGTAGGACGATTTTTAACACCTCTAAGTCCAATGAATACCTATTACTATGCTCCGGTAAATACAAGTGCTACTCTTCCTGTATTGATATCTAACCATGAATTTTTCCCTTTAAACATTGATGGTCTATCCATTAACGGATCTCTTGGAGAAGAATTTAAATTTAACTATGATCTTTTTGCGGGAGGATATCGCAATACAACCTGGATGAAAACTGGTGCCGTAGGATTTTTTGGTGACGAAGTGGCCTACTACAAAACACTTGTTAACAGTACTTACACTGTCGATCCAAGCTATAACAACACATATAATATTGCATTTGGAGGAAACGCCGGATTTTCGATTAACGATTGGGCCATAATTGGTGCAAGTATTTTCATCCCAAAGAAGGAGATAATGCCAATCTATATTCCATCAATGAATGCAACTATTCATAGGGAATCTGAGAAAATTACTTATGGAATGAATTTCAGATTTAAATACAATAACACACGAATTATTGGAGAGTTATGGAATGGTGATATGACAATTGATCAAGACAATATTGATTTACAAGGTTCATTCATTGAAGTGAGTCAAATGATTAATAAAGTTACACCATATGCAAGATTTGAAGCCCAAACAACCAATGACATTGATTTTAACCGATATACTATCGGCGCTTCATACAAGCCAATATTTGAAGCAACATTTAAGCTTGAGTACATTAACTATCAACACGATGCTCAAAATATTAATGGTTTAGTGTTCGCTTTTATTTATTCTTTTTAAAATTTTCATCATGAAAAAAATTATTCTATTATTCACTTTCATGTTAATAGTGTTTGCCGGAGAAACACTAGCACAATCATATAAAGTAATTGTTAACAACACTAATAGCGTATCTACAATTTCTAAAAAAGACCTATCACAAATCTTTCTAAAGAAAAAAACAAAATGGGAAAATGGTGTAGGTATTTCTCCCGTAGATCTTACAATTAATTCAAGTACAAGAGAATTATTTACGACAGAAGTTCATAACAAAAAGATTTCAGCAATTAGAAGCTACTGGCAACAGGCCATTTTCTCAGGTGCAGCAACTGCTCCTGTAGAAAAAGGAGCTGACAAAGAAGTTATTGAGTACGTAAAAAATAATGCTGGTGCAATTGGATACATTTCAGGTTCAAGTGATGCAAGTGGAGTTAAAGTAATTACTATCAGCAATTAATTATTATGAGAACGTTGCATAACTTAAAGTTGAAAAAGAAAATTCTTTTATTTCCTGTACTCTTTATAATTGTTGTTGCTGTTATCTTCCTAGTAACTCAAAGAAGCAATAATATTAGTAAAAGGGAGTTAGATTCAATTCAAAATGGACATATCCCATTTATTGAAATAAGTAATGAATTAATTTCCACACAAACAGGACTTCAAAAGGCGTTTCAAGATGGTGTTGCAGCCCAGGATTTGGATAAAATCAATCAAACAATTGATCTGGCAGAGCAATTTAGAACATTGGCTGACAGCGCAAAAAAGATTACTAGTTTAAGTAATCAAGTAAAGATTGATAGTACAATGATCCTCTTTAATGAATATTACGAGGTGGCTGTAACAACATCGAAGAGTATGATTGCTGAAGAATATTCAGAAGAAGTCAGCATGAATATGCAAAGAATGATAAGTAAGCTGACAGTTCTTAAAGATCTTTTATCAACGATTTCATCAAATGCGAAACATGATATGAGTATGGCCTTTGAGAAAACGGAGAAACAATCTAAAAAATTAGCTATTATCATTCAGGTTGTATTGTTCTTAAGTTTAATCACATTTATTACAATTTCTCTTTTCCTTTCAAGGCTAATTGTAAATGCACTCAAAGCAACCACAAATAATCTATTATTATTATCGCAAGGACAATTAAATATTAAAGTCCCAGAGAATTATTTAAAGGGAAAGGATGAAATTGGTGATATTTCAAGAGCGATTTTGAACTTAGTTAAGAAATTAACTGAAGTTATTAAAGGTGTTCAATCAGAAGTAGTTGAAATATCAAATATTAGTACAAACTTGAACAGAACTTCAGAAATAATTGCTGAGGGCTCTAATGAACAAGCTGCCTCTGTGGAAGAAGTTTCATCTACAATGGAGGAAATCGTAGCTAATATTGATCAAACAACCGAATATTCTGTTAAAACCGAAAAGATTGCTGTTTCATCAGCAAATGATATGACACAAGTTAGTCAAGCCGCAGAAGAGAGTCTTGAATCAGTGACATCAATCACTGATAAGATTAATATGATTAGCGACATAGCTTTTCAAACCAATATCTTAGCTCTTAATGCAGCAGTTGAGGCTGCACGTGCTGGAGAACATGGCAGAGGCTTTTCTGTTGTAGCTTCTGAAGTAAGAAAATTAGCTGAAAAAAGTAAATTTGCAGCAGATGAGATTACCAGATTGGCTCAGGTAAGTCTTGATAACACAAGAAATTCTGAAAGACTCACATCAAAAACAATTCCTGAAATTAAAAAGACATCTTTATGGATTCAGGAGATTTCAGCTGCAAGTATTGAACAAAAAAATGGTGTTGAACAAGTAAATCAGAGCGTTCAGCAATTAAGTCAGATTGCACAGCAAAATGCCACAGCCTCAGAGCAAATGGCCTTAACTTCTGATGGTTTAATAAATCAGGCTAAAAAACTTTCGCTTTTGGTATCTTATTTTAAAACTGAAAATTCGGAAATTAATTAAATCTATACTCAGCGGTTTACATTAAAACCGCTGAGATTAATTAATTTCATCAATATTATTGCTACTCGCAAAACTACCAATTCCATTAAATGTGTGAGATTATCATGACACCTAATCTCTAACCAAATTATTTATGTATTCCAACCATAAATTTCTATATATATCCACTTTTGAGCTCGATTGGCTTGTCCGTATCTTTTTTTGACCAGATCGTTTCATTTCTTCATCTTCGGTTTTTTCATTTTTGCATTGATAGTTTAAGTATAAATAAAGTATCAGTGCATATTAACACTGATATAAGAAGAGACAAACCTCGTGATGAAAAAATTTCAATTGCTTGTATCAATTACATTGTTGTTAACATCAATTGGTCTGCAAGCCCAGAAATGGGAATCGAAGCAGGCACCGTTAATGACAAAATTCGCGAAGGATGTAGATCCTGAAAATGTATTACCAGAGTATCCTCGTCCGCAAATGGTTCGCGAAAAATGGATGAATCTTAACGGGCTGTGGCAATTTCAACCAGGCACCTGGGAAAATGAGCCTTATCCAAAAGGAAATCTGAAACGAAATATTTTAGTGCCTTTTGCTGTTGAATCAGCACTTTCGGGTGTAATGGAACACCACGAACGTTTATGGTACCGTCGTTCATTTAATGTACCTGAATCATGGAATGGTGAAAGAGTATTGCTTCATTTTGGCGCTGTTGATTATCAATGTGAAGTTTTTATTAACAATAAAAGTGTAGGTACTCATCAGGGAGGTTATGATCCTTTTTCGTTTGATATTACTGATGCACTTATCAAAGGTGAGCAATCAATAACTGTTAAGGTTTGGGACCCCACAGTAAAAGAAGGTTTCCCTCGTGGTAAACAAACGTTGAATCCGGAAGGTATCATGTACACTTCGGTTACCGGTATCTGGCAGACAGTTTGGTTAGAACCTGTTCCTCAACAGCGTATTGTTGATTTTAAAATGGTTCCTGATATCGACAAATCAGTGTTAAACCTTTCTGTTAAAGCTGAAGGCGGACGATTATTGAACTATACAGCTGTGGTTAAAGATGGCAACAAAGTAGTGGCTACCATCAACAGCAAACCAATGGCTCCAACCGAGATTAAAATCAAGAATCAAAAACTTTGGTCTCCTGACAGTCCTTTCTTATACGATATGACAATTACGTTGAAAGATGGTGACAAAGTAGTTGACCAGGTTGATACTTACTTCGGTATGCGTAAAATATCATTAGGCTTCGATGGCAAATTCCAGCGTCTGTACCTGAATAACAAGTTCACTTTCCAGATGGGACCATTAGATCAGGGATTCTGGCCTGACGGACTTTATACAGCGCCAACAGATGAAGCTTTACGCTTTGATATTGAAATGACCAAAAAACTTGGTTTCAATATGAGCCGTAAACACATCAAAGTTGAACCTTACAGATGGTACTACTGGGCTGATAAATTGGGTCTGTTAGTATGGCAGGATATGCCATCTCCAAACTCATATACTTTTGGAACACCGCCAATCAATAAGGAAGCCTTTACAACTGAGTTAATGCGTATGGTAGAAACGCATCAAAACATACCAAGTATTGTGATGTGGGTTATCTTTAACGAGGCTCAGGCACAACATGACGTGAAAGAATACTGTGCTTTGGTAAAAGGATTAGATCCATCTCGTTTGGTTAACGAAGCAAGTGGGTGGCAACACGAAGGTAATGGTGATGTAATCGATAACCATAGCTATCCTCCACCATCATGTCCATATAGCCCATATCAGGCATCTGCATGTGGCGAATATGGAGGCATCGGTTATCAGATTGACGGACATATCTGGAATCCGGATGACCTGATGCAATATGTAATGATTCAGACGGATGAAGAGTACCTGAACATGTACGATGAATTTGCAACTATGCTTACCAAATTCAAAACCAACAATGGTTTAAGTGCAGCTGTCTACACCGAAATTACCGACGTTGAAATTGAGTTGAACGGTATCATGACCTACGATCGAATCATGAAGGTTGATCCGGCAAAAGTATTTGCATCCAATCAAAAGGTGATTCATAAAAACATTTACGAGTATGTTTATAACGTTTTGCCTACTGCCGAAGTTGAAGACCGAAGCTGGCAACATACTTTTGAGCAACCAGCAAATAACTGGATGAAGGCTGACTTCAATGCTTCAGCATGGAAAACCGGTAAAGGTGGTTTTGGTTCTGCAGGTACTCCTCAAGCCATCAATGGTACAACTTGGGAAACAAAAGATATTTGGGTTCGTCAGGAATTTGAATTGGGCGATATCTCAAAACTTGACTTAAGCAAATTATATCTAAGAGTTCATCACGATGATAATGGTGTGGTTTATATCAATGGTGTAAAAGCTGCTGATTTACCTAACTGGACCTCAGGTTATATTAATGTTGAGTTGTCGGACGAAGCTAAAAAAGCCCTGGTTAAAGGCAAAAATGTTATTGCTATTCATTGTCATCAAAATGATGGAGGCCAATATATTGATGCAGGTTTTGTAGTTGTAAGTAAGGATAAACCAATTTCCGACTCTGTAATTAAAACACTTCTTATTAAATAAATAGGCTCTTACATAAAATGTCTTAGTACCAATTGTATTAAGCATAAAATTGAAGTTTGGTTCTTGATAGTGTAGTACGTTCCCCCACTATGCTATTTCGAACCAAACTTTTTTATTAGAATGAAGCATTGATTTTACTTATCTTTCGAACCAAACTAAGGAAAGACTATGAGCCGAAAAGTGTATTTTCTGTCAACTTGTGATACATGCAAACGCATAATGAAAGAAGTAGGTGTTGATGAAAGTTTTGAATTGCAGGATATCAAATTCAATCCGGTAACAGAAGAGCAAATTGAGAGTTTCTTCGAACACACACAAAGCTATGAGGCTCTGATAAACAAACGGGCACGAAAACTAAAAGATACTTTAGCTGAGAACCCGGTTAAGAAGGATGCAGATTATAAGAAACTGCTATTATTGGATTACACTTTTTTAAAACGTCCTGTTTTTGAGATTGATGATCAATTATTTATTGGAAACGCTGCCAAAACTATTGAAGCAATTAAGATGGCGTTAAAATAAAAGCAGCACATTCCATTTGAACGTGCTGCTTAAATATTGAAAAAGGGTCAGACTATTTTTTTATTAATTTCTTTACAACGCTTCCTCCTTTACTGAAACTTATTTTGATAAGGTAAATTCCTTTTGCCAAATCATTTACTGGCAATTCAATTCTATTGTTTTCAAGATTTTTACGACTCACACTAATCATACCCACCTGATTAATGATCTCAACAGATTCAATCGATTCTGAAGATTCTATATATAAAATGTCCTTAGCCGGAACAGGATACATTCTTACCTGATCAGCTGTCATGTTTTTTACTGCACTTGGGATATTCGCATCAGGATTATTTGGTTGTGTGGTTCCGGCTGTTAATATCACATCATCAATGGCTATATCAGTGATGCTTGATCCGCCCAGCATAAAAATATTACCACAGGCATTCAAGTCTAATCCCTGAGCTACCAATACCTGCATGGGTATAATCACTCTGTGCCACTCACCGTCTCTTTCGATATTGTATCCTGAAGTACTGCTACAGGTAATTTTTCCTTCAGTACCGGCAGCGCCGGCTATTCCAAACCAAAAATCATTGGTTGAAGAAGTTTTTAATGATAAGGATAGTGTTCCGTTGGCATAATGAGTCAGATTCAAAGCATCATCAGAAAAGATACCGAAACCATACCACCCGGCATTACCACTCTTAAAGTATAACTGATCAACACCGTCGTAAGGAGTACCTCCGGTTAAAGCAGACAATGTTCCTTCCCATATATAAATATGACCTTTTACATCATCTATGGCAAAACGCTCTGTTACATTTGAGTTTTCTGTATAAATACCAAAATATTCAGCTGTTATTCCTGCATCATCAGAACCTGGTAAAGCGGCATCACAATTTGGATTATAAGCGGTATTACCAATGTTTTCAGGATTTGCTGCAAAAAAGATATCATCCACCAGGATATCAGAAATATAAGGAGCCCCTCCCAGCATAAATACATTTCCGCATGAAGAAAGGTCAAGTCCCTGAGCCACCATATCACTAACTGCCAATGTTATCTGATGCCATTTACCATCTCGCACAAAACCATTTGGATCAGCACCTTCTACAAAATGTATTTTAGCTTCTGTATTATTTGCTCCGCCTACTCCTACCCAAAAATCGGCTGAAGAAGAAGTGCGTAATGAAAATTTCAAATAACCGTTGGCAAATTGTGAAAGATCCAATCCTGCATCAGAGAATAATCCATAACCAAACCAGGTATTGGTAGCCGGTGAAGTAAATGCAAGCACATCGTTTCCGTCATACGTTGGAGCTTCTTCAATGGCTTCCATGGTATTATTCCAGATATACAGATGCCCTGAAATATCATCAATAATGAACTTTTCAGTGATGGAAGGATTTTCGGTAAAGATTCCGAATACACTAAAATTAGCGGTTGTATTCGATAGTATTATTTTATCAATTGATAGATAACCATTTGTAGTGGATGTTCCCTGCAAAGTAAAAACATCATCAATTTTTGTAAAATCAATATTGCTTAAACTCTGTAATGGAATAGCAAGGCGCGACCATGTTTCATCACGACTAACATTATAAGACGTTGAAGAACCTACAGTCATTAAACTGGTTTTATCATCTGTATCACCCAATCCTATTAAAAGGTCATCCTGAATATTGGTTTTGATATAAACATCAATGCTTCCGGTTGAAGATATGGCCGATAAATCCTGAATAGCCGATGACGAAATATTAATATTAAAAGCATTTCCGGCTGTAACGTTATAGGATAATACTTCAGAACCTTCAACTGCTGTTTCTCCAGCTCTTGCTGTCACTCCTGAAGTAGAAAGTGTGGCATCAAACCCAAGGTCCAAGGCATTATCGTATGATTTTCCATCGGCATAAACTGCAAGATCACCATACAAAGGCATTGAAGTCACCAATTCACCTTCACCGGTCTTTTGATACACCTTGATATAATCCACCAACATTTGTGCAGGCATGGGTGCTGTTATCCCGGTTTCATTATAGATATCCGGGAACATACCGCCAACAGCCAGATTAAGCAACAGGTACATTGAATAATCGCGAAACTCTTCCGCATCACTTCCATCAACATTCATTGAGTAATAAGGTGTTGAACTGCCATCTAGATACATACTTATATTAGTAGCACTCCATACCATGGTAAACGTATGAAAATCGTTGTTCAATGCAGTCGGAGCCTGTGAGCTATATCCATAACCGGCATAACCATCATTGTACTCCCAATGAAGTGCACCTCCAAAAGTTGTGTTTTGTTGATTATTGGTTATTCCATCAGCATGTCCTGCCTCCAATATGTCAATTTCGCCACATGATGGCCAGCCAGCTTGCGTATTACCCAAAAGCCAGAAAGCAGGCCATAAGCCATTGGCCAGATCAGGCAATTTTATACGAGCTTCAATCTTACCGTATTTAAAAGCAAACTTACTTTTTGAATTGATTCGACCCGAAGTAAAAGCATATCCATTGTAGTTCTCTTTTTTAGCAGTAAGTATCAAACAATTATTTCCGTTTCCGTCATCACCTACAGATACATTGTCAGCCGTATAATGTTGCAATTCGCTGTTTGAACCGGTATTCCAGATACCTTCACTTTGCTCAACATTCCAGATGGCAGGGTTTAATGCATCTCCGTCGAAATTTTCTTCCCAAACCAATTCATAACCTTGTGCTCCGGCTATTATGGTGAAGCTTAAAGCGAAAATAAAGAGGTAAACTTTTTTCATTTTGTTTTTAATTAACTTGGATTAATAATGCTGGCAGTTTGTGAAATAGATGAATACAAAAATCAGAAAAGAATTACATTACCCCATATTTTTGACCACTTCAAAACCTATTTGGCACTACGTTATTATTACGTCACAAATTTAAAAATATAGCACATTTAGCTGACTATTTGATACTTCAATGTTTTTAACCTTTGTTTGGGCTCCTTTTTTTATTACGTTTTTATTAACCGCATATATCCCAAAAAGCTATTTTTACAATATCCAAGTATTTCTGTATCCGAATGAAAAAACCGATTATACTCGTATTCCTGTTCTGCATTCTTAATCACCTATCAGCTGATGAGTTTAGCTCTGGGGTTCCTTTTATTACCGGATACACCGAAAAAGACCATCATGTTTCTAATAATAACCATTGCATTGTTCAGGATCAACGCGGTGTTTTATACTTTGCCAACGATTATGGTATTCTTGAGTTTGATGGTAACGACTGGGAGGTTATTCAGGTTCCTTCCAACCGTTCCAACGTTCAGTCCCTTGCTATCGACCGGAACAACCGTCTTTATGTAGGTGCACAGGGTGATTTTGGGTATATCGATTACATGCAACCATACGGACTGATTTTTCATTCCTTGTTAGACAAGACTCCACCTGAATTTCGAAATTTTGGCGATATCGTTAATACTTTTGTATTAGACGACAGGGTTATATTTCAATGTTGGGATGGATTATATATATATCGTAACCAACAAATAACTGTTTATGCTTTAAGTGGAGGAATTCTAAGTGCATTTAAAATAAATGATCAAATAATTGTGCAAGGCACAGAAGGTTTATTCGTATTTACGGGCAGCGGTTTTGATAAAATTCCCGGCACTTCTGTTCTTCAAAACACATGGGTTCGCTTTGTATTACCTCGAAACGATAGTTGGTTAATCGGCACTCAACAAGCCGGATTATTTGAATTAAAAAACAAACAATTAGTACCCTTTTCCATTACTCCTTCTGTAGATTTTGCAAATGCACAAATTACGGCAGCACGTTTAAATAAGCAAGGTGACTTAATCATCGGAACCCGACAGGCTGGTTTATTTGTGATTGATAAAAACAATGAAGTGATTAATCACCTGACCCGAACCAAAGGATTACAAAGCAATGAAATCAGTACACTATACTTCGACAGAAACGATAATTTGTGGGTTGCCAACAAAAAAGGAATCGATTTTATAGAACTTGCATCCCCTTTTACCCGACTGTTACCCAACAGCGATGAACCCGTAGAAGTGTATGATGCGGCAATATTTGAAAATAAGCTCTACCTGGCCACTCACAAAGGACTCTTATTTGCAGCCATGAAAGATCTAAATAATGTTTTGTCCTCTCATTCAGCCTTTTCAAGAGTAAAAGGATCGGATGACATTAACTGGAGTCTTAATATTATCGATCAAAAATTGATTGTTGCACACAACGGTGGATTTAGCCAGGTTAAAAACGGAGAAATCATTCAAACCATATCTACTTATGGCGGCTGGAAAGTTGTTCCGTTACCTTCTGATTCGTTGCGGTTGATTGCAGGAACATACAAAGGGTTGGCCGTACTAAAGAAACAACCGGATGGATGGTTTGATATGGAAAAATTAATTGATGGTTTTGAAGAATCAAGCCGTGTAATGGAAATAGATAATGAGGGTTATATCTGGGTTGCTCACGGATATAAAGGCATTTACAAACTCAAACTTTCTTATGATACGGATTCATTGCAGGAGCTTCATTTCTACGATAATTCAAAAGGATTACCCACCAATTTTTACAACAGTGTTTTTAAATTCAACCAAAAGATTGTTTTTGGAACAGAATATGGCATTTATCGCTACCAGAGTGATATTGATTCAATTATGATTGATAATGATCTGACCCGAAATACATGGGGCTGGAAGATTGGCAGAATGCTGAAACAGGACACTTCGGGTAATATTTGGTTTGTGGGTAGCAATAACGCAGGCATTATAAATAATCATCCGGATGGAAGGACCTCGATCGAATCCATTCCATTCGTCAAGCTAAGTGATTTTTATATTCCCGGATTTGAATCCTATACAATTCTGCCCAATCAGAATGTTTTGATTGGCGGTAAAGACGGTGTGGTTTATTTTAACATGCAAAAAAACAAACTGCTTCATCAGCCATTCCAGGTTATTTTACGAAGAGTCAGTAACCTGAAAAACAACCGTGAAATCATTTACAATGATCGTATCCGTTTTTTATGCGACACTATTCTCACAGCCAAACAAGAACTGGCACCGGCAAGTAACAGCCTGCAGTTTGATTTTGCAACCGGCTTTTACGAAAACACCAATCATCTGGCATATAAATATTATCTCGAAGGATTTGATAATGAATGGAGCGATTGGGTTAAAGAACCTTTTAAACAATACACCAACCTAGCACCGGGTAATTACGTTTTCAGGGTGAAAGCACGCAACACCTATGGAATAGAATCGAACGAAGCAAACTTTCGTTTTTCTATTGCCACACCGCTCTATCTGACTTATCCGGCTTTTATCGCGTACCTGTTGATTATTGTTTTAATGATTGGATTAATTATTAAAATCAGAACAAAACGTATAACCCGCGAAAAAGAAAGGTTGATAAACGAGCAAAAACACTTATTAAGTCTTGAACAATCAAAACTTCAGGAGGAACAGTTGCGCAATGATCTGCAATCAAAAAAAGAAGAATTGTCAGGCCTGGCCATGAAGGTTATTTACAAAAACGAAAAACTTTCAGAATTAAAAGAAAAAGTAGAATCAATAAAAGAGATCGCCTCAGACAAGGTAGCACAGAGATTGGGAAAAACATTGAATTTTATTGATCAGGAGCTGGCCGATGATCATTGGGAAGATTTTGAAATGCGATTTGATATGGCACATAACAATTTTATCAAACGTTTAAAAGAAGATTTTCCCGATCTGACCTCTAAAGATTTAAAAATGTGTGCCTACCTCAGAATGAATTTATCTACCAAAGAGATGGCTCAACTTTTAAACATGACAGTCAGAGGAGTTGAAACGGCACGTTACAGGATCCGTAAACGAATGAACCTGGAATCATCCGAAAATCTGAATGAATTCATCCTGACGTATTAAAAACCATTCCAAAACAACATACTAAATATCTTATTTGTATTTATTTAAGGACATCACTATCATAACTGAGCGTAATAATAACGTAGCAAAAAAGAAGCTTTAAAGTATAGAAAATTAAGGTTGTTCATTATGCATTTACCACCTTTGCTTCGAAACAAAATCAAAAAAACATGTTATCATATTTCTCAAAAATAATTCCTTTTGTTATTTCATTCATTGCGCTATCTGTGTCGGTAAATCAACATTGTACAGCCCAACAATGCGAAACTATGGTTTGGTCTGATGAGTTTGACGGATCAGCATTAAACATGAATAACTGGACTTACGAAATTGGCAACGGTCAAGGTGGCTGGGGAACCGGCCAGCTGGATTATGCAACCAACCGTAATGAAAACGTTAGAATTGAAGATGGCAAATTAGTATTGGAATTACGCAAAGAGAATTACGCAGGATATCAATATACTAGTGGTCGATTGGTTAGTTATCAAAAACAGGCCTTTCTATATGGAAGAATCGAAGCCCGTATCAAAGGAGTGGATACTCAAGGTTTGGGTTTTGCCTTCTGGATGCTGGGCGAAGATTATGAAACGGTTTGGTGGCCAAAATGTGGTGAGATCGACATCATGGAAAATACAGGTGGAGACCCTTCCTTCAACATTGGAACAGCCCATTTTCAGGAATCATGGGGACATCATTATAATCAGGGAAGCTATACACTTCCAACTGGAAAATTTGCTGATGACTTTCATACATTCGCTTTGGAGTGGACACCGGAATATTTGAAATGGTACATTGACGATATCAATTATCACACCTTCGACATTTCGGAACCTATTAATGGTTATCGACCTTTTAATCGACCATTCTTTATCATTTTAAGTGTTGGTGTTGGCGGAAGCTATTCGGGCAACCCGGATGCTAAAACTACATTCCCAATGAGTGCCACCATCGATTATGTAAGGGTCTATCAGGGTGCTTTCAGTGCTTTTATTGAAGGTGAAAACGAAGTTGTTGAAGGTGATGTAAATAAAACATACAGTATTGATACCCCGGGTGCGACCAGTTATAATTGGACAGTGCCTGTTGGTTCTTCTATCACTTCAGGACAGGGAACCAATCAAATAGTTGTTAACTGGGCCGGAACTTCCGGCGATGTTCAGGTTGTAACCAATGGTTCTTGCGGAGAAAAAACCTACAGCCTTTCGGTAGAAGTGGAATCGCAACATACAAGTGATAATCTGGCATTGAACAAGCCTGCTTATGCTTCATCGCAGGAGAATGCTAGTTATGCTCCTGCATATTGTGTGGATGGTGATGAATCTACCCGATGGGCCAGCAACTGGAATCAGCCAGAATGGGTATATGTCGATCTTCAGAAAAGCTATAATATCAACCAGGTAATTTTGAAATGGCAATATGCGCATGCATCAGCTTACGAAATTCAAGTTTCAGATAACGCTGTTAATTGGAATACGATTTACACCGAAACATCAGGCGATGGAGAAACCGATGATATCTCTCTTAGTGGAACCGGAAGGTACTTACGCATATTATGCAATCAACGAAACACTCAGTGGGGCTTTAGCTTATTTGAACTGGAGGTTTATGGAAGTTCCACCACCGCAGTTAATGATATTCAACCGGAAGATATAAATCTTTTTCCCAATCCGGCTAAAACCAGCGTTACACTTGAAGATAACAAACACCTGTTATCTGAAATAAGCATTTTCAACAATGCCGGTCAGAAACTGAGAACCGAGAAAATCAAATCATCAACACAAATCATTAATCTTGAAGGATACAGTCAAGGCATTTACTTTATCCGATGTAAACCCAAAGGATCAGGAAAGTCACTTGTAAAACCATTGGTTATTACAGAATAACACAATCCATCCTTCCATAATCAGAATTTCTTTCAAAAACATTCCGATAAGGACGTCTATCGACCTTGTCTTAGGGTGTTGTATGCATAACTTAAATACCAATTCATGAAAAAACAGTACATTTTTTTGGCTACGGCATTTTTAATGACCTTTGCCTATGTTATCTCAGCAAAGGCAGAACCCAGTAATCTGGCATTAAACAAATCAGTAACTACTTCATCGGGTAACGGATCTCTTGCTGTTGATGGTAATGATCAAACACGTTGGGAAAGTGCTTTCGAAGATCCTCAATGGATTTATGTTGATCTGGAAGATCAATATCACATTGCTGAAGTAATTATTAACTGGGAAGCAGCATCGGCAAAGGTTTACGAAGTGGAAGTATCAGATGATGCCACCGATGGCAGCTGGACATCCATATACTCAGAGACTAATAATCCGGGTGCAGGTATCCGTGATATGATTGTTAACGGAACCGGAAGATATATCCGTATTTACGGAACTGAGCGCAACCTGACTTATGGATACTCCATATTTGAACTGGAAATCTATGGTGTGGCGGCAAACGAAACCAGAACTTTGTCGAGAATAGATTTAACCGCTGAGAAAACCATTATCAAGACCAACACTCCTGTTCAGTTACAAGCAATGGGATACGATCAATTCGATTTAAAAATGTTGGTTGATCCGGTTTGGTCGTCCAATGGTGGTAGCGTTTCTGAAGAAGGAATCTTCTCTGCCACAACACCGGGAACGTATACCATTACAGCTACATCCGAAAGCATTAGCGGAACCATCTCAATAGAAGTACAAGGCGATCCGGTTCTTAGTCGTTTAGTTATCAGTCCTGATGATACTCAAACAACCCTAGGTAATGATGTAACTTTTACAGCTTCAGGCTATGATCAGTTTGGTGATGAAATTGCCGCCGAAATTGCCTGGTCATCTGATAATAACGGAAGCATTGGTCAAACAACGGGTTTATTTACAGCCGATAAAGTTGGAACCTTTACCATAACTGCAACTAGTGGTACTGTTACTGAATCAACAACTTTAACAGTTAAAGCTGTAAATATTGCTATCAATAAAACGGCTGTAGCATCCAATGAAGTACAATCTGCTTCACTGGCTGTAGATGGTGACAATGGTACACGCTGGGAAACAGAACACAGCGCCCCTCAATGGATTTATATCGATCTGGAAGATATGTATCTGCTAAATTTTATGGAGATAATATGGGAAGGAGCTTCCGCTGCAGATTACACTATTGATATTTCGTCTGATGCCACTAACTGGCAAACCGTATATTCTGTTTCAGACATCACCGAAACTGCTCGTACCGATGCATTCGAATTTTTTGCTAATGCCCGTTATGTGAGAATGATGGCAACTGAACGAACCACACCCTGGGGGATTAGTATTTATGAATGGATTGTCAATGGAGAGATACCTCAGGTTGCCAAAACACTGAACTCCATCTCTGTATCGACTGATATTACAACTCTGGAAGCTGGAGAACAGGTTCAATTATCCGCCTTCGGATACGATAGCGATTTGACACCTTACCCGATTGCTCCGGTTTGGTCTGTGGACAATAGTGGTGATATTTCGACAGAAGGACTGTTTACAGCCACTTCGGCGGGAACATACAGAGTAACAGTACAGGATGGTTCAATAAGTGGCTATATCGACATGACGGTAAATGGCACTTCAACATCTTTAGATAAACAATCTGCTTCAATTAAAGTTAGCGGGCAGAATAGCATCATCTGTGTTGATAATTTAAATCCTGAGAAACATCAAAAAATAGAAGTATATTCTTCCAATGGTCAGCTACTAAAGTCGCAATTGGTTAAGAATTCTCAAACTCAAATATCCGGCTTCAACAAGGGGCTTGTGATCATAAAAATATCAGGCAAAGAAAATTTCACGCGTAAAATTAGTATTCAATAGTTAGTTACAGATAGGTTTATTCTTAAAAGAGGGTGTCCAAAAAGTGATTCTGCAAATAAGGAATCTTTCAAATTGTAACTTTACTTTCATTATACCCCACCAAACCTCCCCTAAAAG